>JAIRSB010000126.1 GCA_031255655.1 Spirochaetaceae bacterium
CCACTATGCTAAAATAGTGTTTGGAAAATATGAAAAACATGAATACTTTTGTTTCGCGACATAAAAGGCGAACACATGCCGGCGTTTGACAATCCGCTGTTCGCGCTCGCTGCCTTCGCCGCGCCTGTAGTGATTTGGACGGCAAAACGTTTTTTCCGCGGTGCGTTCCGCTTTTCTATCCCGTTAGGGACACCCGGCGGCGATTCGTTTACTCCGGCAGCGCGCTTCCGCCTCTTTAGCGCGTTTCTGCCGGCTGCCGACACCGCAGTCGTTTGCCTGCTGCTACTGGCAGCCTCCGGACCTCAGCTTATCAAGAATGAGACCGTCTGGCTTGACCGTGGCGCGGATATTCTTTTTGTGCTCGATTGCAGCCCCAGCATGGCCGGAATAGACATGGACGGCAGAAATCGTTTTGATACTGCCCGCGAACTCATAGAAAATTTCGCGTCTAACCGCCCGGTGGATGCCATCGGGCTTGTCGCAGCCGGAAATGACGCGGCATTGCTGATTCCGCCGACAGTTGACCGAAAAACCCTCCGCAGTCGCCTGGAAAGTCTTTCAATCGGGGAACTCGGAGACGGCACCGCGCTTGGAGTCGCGCTTTCGCTGGCGGCGCTCCATCTGGAGCGTTCGTCTGCGGAGCGCAAAGCGGTAGTGATGATAAGCGATGGAGAAAATAACGCGGGCTCGGTGCACCCTTTGACGGCGGCGGCGGCTCTTGCGGCTCAGGGCACGTCGTTGTATGTGATAGGTGTCGGCAGCTCAGGCGAAATCCCGGTGGATTATGTTGACCCGGTAAGCAAGCTAAGACGTACAGGCTCTTTTGAGTCGCGGTATAACGCCGATAACCTTAAAGCCATCGCTGCCGCTGCGAACGGTGTTTTCTTGTACGCGCCGGGCCGCGAGGCCTTTGAGTCGGCCTTCAATTCCTTGAATAAATCGGAAACTGTCGTAAGCCGCAGCGTCTTGCGCGGGCACAAACAAAGTTTGCAAGAGCCTTTAATCATTGCCGCCTTGATTCTTGCCTGTTTGTCCAGTCTGCTTCGCGCCGTTTTTCTGGGGGCGTCGCTGTGACTTTTGAACATCCAACAATGTTTTTGCTGTTATACCTATTGATTCCCGCAATCATATTAATGATTGTCAATTATAAACTGCGTTTTACTCATATTTACTCGTTTATTACACAGATTTCGACAGTTTTTTACGACGATGTGGGCGCGGGGGGCAAGAAAACATCCTATGCGTCGCTCTCCCGCGCTGGACTGTGTCTGCGCTATGCCGCTTCATGCCTGCTTTTTGTAGTGTTTTTCGTCTGCGTATGTTTTGCCCTCGCCGGGCCGCGTTTCGGTGTCAGTTTTACTCGGGAACTTCGTCAAGGCGCAGATGTTATTTTAGTGTTTGATTTGTCGCGCAGCATGAACGTGCGGGATGCAGCCTCGCTGCCCACTGTAGTGGGGGAGGGGCGCAGCGCGTTGTCCTCGTCAAGGCTTGAACGCTCGGTATATGTCGCCGGAGCCTTACTGGAGGCTCTATTTTTTTCGGATGCGGCGGCCGTCCGTTTTGGCGTTGTCATGGGGAAAGGCGAAGCCATTCTTGCCATTCCGCTTACCTCTGACCCGGAAGCCTTATTCGCTTTGCTAGACAGTCTAACTGACCTTGCGTTTACTTCTCGCGGCACCAATTTGGAAAAGATGCTCGACATCGCGGGTGGCGCTTTTCAGGATAATTTCCCCACCGGACGTTCTATAATATTGTTTTCGGACGGTGAGGCTTTATCGGGCGCCATTCACGCCGCCATTGAGCGGCTGCGCATGCGGGATGTGCGAGTATTTCCGGTGGGGGTCGGTTCGGTTTACGGCGCGGTTGTGCCGGAGGCCGGTTCGTTTGAAAGCGTAAACTCGTCCGGAAAGAGGCCTTCGCAAATCACAAGTTATTTGCGCCCCGATACTCTTTCCAATATAGCGGAGCGTACCGGCGGCGTTTATATTGATGGGAACGCGGATAACGCCGCCGACCTGCTTAGCGGAAACATCAAATCAACCGGTGCGGCGAGCGAGGACGGCGTATGGGTATTCCGTAAAGAGAGCAGCTCGCAGCGTCATCTGTTCGTTATCGCGGCTTTCATCGCTTTCGCTCTTTTGCGCTTATGCTCGCTGCGCTTCCGCCAGCCTCCATAACGCTGCCTTAATAGGCGCCACACTTTGACGTTTGCTGGCATAAACTATTAATTGATTTATATAGTCATATTCTTAATTTGTTTATTCCCAGCGTTTTACCAGGGATACGACAAGACGAACACGGGGAAGCGTTTCTTCGGTTTGCATGAACCGGTACGCCGTCACCGGGGATATTCATGGGTTTGATATTCTATTCCGACCAGAGTGCAGTATTACGCGAAAGGCTTCCGCGTCCAAACATAGTAAAGCCAAGAGGGGGAATCGAACCCCCGACCTGCGCATTACGAGTGCGCCGCGCTACCAACTGAGCCATCTTGGCTTTTTTTAAGAAGGAGGAAGTGAAAACATTTTACACATTTCCAATTGCTTCTTCACTATATCAGCTTTAAATTTTTTTTGCAACCTACTACGTTGCGTCATGAAAAATATTACCAAAAATAACCCGTGCCTCA
The DNA here is from genome assembly GCA_031255655.1 of Spirochaetaceae bacterium. Classification (GTDB taxonomy): domain Bacteria; phylum Spirochaetota; class Spirochaetia; order Treponematales; family Breznakiellaceae; genus JAIRMY01. Next base: position 2,630 of record JAIRSB010000126.1, read on the forward strand.
GCAAGCAGTAATCAGGGAATACAGACCACGTTACCAGAAAGCAACAAAAAAAGAAAAACGGACTTTGCTTGACGAATTCACCATGCGACCGGATACCGCAGGAAATCAGTCGTTAGAGTTTTAAGTTACAAGCCAGTCAAGGAAGTGAGGGTCTACGGACACGGTGGGGCGGTAAAGTTCAAGCCGAGGAAAAAGTGTCCGGCGACAAGCGGGTCTATACCGACGGGTCATCGCGTCTCTTCGGCTGGTTTGGACATTCTTCTGGTACAGATGCGGGAAGATGTTTGTCCCGCTTATGCGGCAACAAATGGAGTATATCACCTGGTAGCCCGCATTCAACATTACCTATCAACGCATACGAATCCAAATATCTGCTCATGCATATTTTTTCGATGGTCAACAGGAGCGGAACACGGGCAACAGCACGGACGCTCGGAGTAGCTGTTGAATTGTAGCATAACCTTAGTTTAGACTTTTCTCACAATTTATGTTTTTTGCTTTTATATCTATAACCATTCATATCCGCCGCTATTTAATAGTTTATTCATTTTTTGCCCTAATTACGGTAATGTTCCACAGGTGAACCTTTCTTTGCATATATCGCCCGTCTATCAGAATTTAGACCTCCGGTAGCCAGCCTGCCGTAATCCGCTTGTTGCCGCGCCCTGCCGCAGTCAGATTCACGTGTTTGCCTCAAACGCGCTTGCGTCAAGCCGCTTTTCGGTTTATAATCAGACAACGCTGATTTTTTAGACTATGGCGTTTAGGAAATTTTTGTGATAAAACGGAAAAAAATTCTGATAGCCGATCACGATATATCGACCCTTGATTTTTTTACCCTAATGCTGTCAAAACTTGGTTTTGTTGTAGAAAGAGCGGAAGACGGACAAACCGCGCTGGACAAAATACGCGAGGACGGAATACCCGATTTACTCATACTTGACCTCGTACTGCCGAAAGTAAGCGGCTGGGAAATACTCAAAGCAGTGAAAGCCGACAAAAAAATGTCGAACATCCCAGTCATCCTGCTGTCCGAAATCAACGATGTAAAAGAAATAGTTGAAGCCTTTGAACTCGGAGCCGACGATTACATCGTCAAACCCTTCAATTTTCTAGTGGTGCTGGCGCGGATACGCTCCGCCCTGCGCAATAACATACTCATCTCGCAGCTCGCCGCACGGGAAAAACGGCTTACACTCGCGGAACAACTGGACGCCGGAATAAAGAACGGCATTGAAAAACTACAGAACGAAATCGAAGACCTTATCACGAAAGTAATAGACAACAAAGACGCGGAGGCCGCGTCTTTTCAGGCAGATTTCAGCGAAAAAGCCGTTAAAGTGAAAAAAATGTTCTCAAAAATAAAAAAAAGCATCGACATGACAGAAACGGAATGGCGAAGCCTTAAATCAAAGGAAATCGGAATGCCAGTTTTGGAAAAACTACCTGTAAACGCGGTGAAATTTTAGCATGGCTTCGTTTTTATACAATAACCAAAAAGAGATAGTCCCGTCCGCGACGCTGTCAAAAACAACCTCGTTCAAAGGCATACTGCGCTTTGACGGAATAATATGCATAATGGGCAAATTTAACGGCACAATCGAAGCGAAAGGCGACCTTATCGTAGGCAAAGGCGCGCAGGTTGACTGCGACCACATACACGTCAACTCGATGACCGTGTACGGAATGGTAACGGCGGACATAAAAGCCGAAGACAAAGTCGACTTAAACCCGGGCAGCGAAATTCACGGCGACATACGCGCCGGCCGCCTTCGAATAGCGGACGGCGTTCTATTTGAAGGACGCTGCAGCATGATAGACAGGCCAGGCGACATTGAGCTGTTTTCTCTTTCTAACGACGATATAAAAGCGACGCTGAGACCGGACATCTATGGGAAGACGGAAACGGCGGCAGGCGAAACTGAGAGCGGCGTCCGTGAGTAAAACAGGAAACGTGCTTTGGGCAGGACGCCTTACGGACAAGCCGGAGGCGGAAGCCTTCGCGTTTCAGGCTTCAATCAATATAGATAAAAGACTGGTTTTTGAGGACATAGAAGGCAGCCGCGCTCATGCCGCGATGCTCGGAAAACAAGGCATTCTTAGCGCGGAAACAGCGGCGGCGCTGGACGCGGAACTTGCGAACATCGCGGCGGAAATCAAAACCGGAAAACTTACCATAGACGAGACGGTGGAAGATATTCATTCGTTCATCGAAGGGATTTTGACGGAACGAATAGGGGATGCCGGGCGTTCCGTCCATGCCGGCAGAAGCCGAAATGATCAGGTTGCGCTCGATATAAGACTTTACCTTAAACACCGCGTTCCAGAGATTCAGGCTGGCATTGACGCGGTAGTAAACACTCTGCTTGACATCGCGGAACAGCACACAGAGAGCATCATGCCGGGATATACGCATCTTCAGCGGGCGCAGTGCGTAACTCTGGGCTTTCATCTTTGCGCCTGGGCCTGCGCTCTGCGACGCGACTGGAAGCGTTTTTCCGGCGCGCTTGAGCGCATTGACGAGTGCCCGCTTGGGGCAGGGGCATTGGCGGCTTCCAGCCTGCCTTTGGACCGCGAAGCGACAGCCGCCGCGCTGGGGTTTTCACGCCCTACGCTGAACGCTATGGACAGCGTTGCCGACAGGGACTTCGCACTGGAGATCGCCGCTGACTGCGCCATCGTTCAGACACATCTTTCCCGTTTTTGCGAGGACATAGCAATTTGGGCAAGCGAGGAGTTCAAGTTCATCGACTTGGCCGAAGCATGGAGCACAGGCTCATCCATCATGCCGCAAAAGAAAAATCCCGATTTTGCCGAATTGATACGCGGAAAAGCAGGCCGCTCCGCCGGAAATCTGGTAACACTTTTCACTCTGCTTAAGGGCTTGCCATACGCTTACAACAAAGATTTGCAGGAAGATAAGGAAGCGCTGTTCGACAGTCTCGACACTGTTGATATGTGTCTGCGTATGTTTCGTGGGATGATGGCAGGCGCGGGCTTCAACACGGAACGCATGGGCGCTGCCACTTCCGGCGGCTTTCTTGAGGCCACAGACGCCGCCGAATACCTCGTCCGCAAGGGCGTTCCCTTTAGGAGCGCGCACGAAGCCGCCGCGCTGATTGTGCGCGACTGCGTCGCGGCCGGGCAGACCAGCATCTCCTGCCGCAGTCTTGACGAGCTAAAAAAACGCTCAGCGTTGTTCGAGGAGGATGTGTACGCGCTGCTGTCCCCTGCCGCCTGTGCGTCCGCCCGGACTTCTGCCGGCGGGACTGCGCCGGCAGAAGTCCGGCGTCAAATTGCCATCCTGCGAACAAAACCGGCATAAAACATTTTGAAGCAAATGACTTTTTGCGGAGTGCTGTCATGGAAAAACACGGCAATAAAAAAATAGCCCCCATTATTGTTGCAATATGCCTTATTGCTTATTATACGGCAGGCGTAATAGTTCTATTAAAATTTAATTTTCCAAATGTGCTAAAAATAATTATTCTGGCTGTATCAATAATAACAAGCATAGTAATTATTATTGTTTTAATTGAAAGAATTAATGAAATAAATGGAGGAGAAGAAGATGATCTTAGTAAATACTGATTATATTTCCGGAAAAGAACTGGAAACTTTAGGTCTTGTGAAAGGGAGTACAATTCAATCAAAAAACTTAGGTAAAGATATAACTCAAGCAATAAAAGCATTAATAGGCGGAGAGTTAAAAGCCTATAATGAAATGATGAATGAAGCAAGGGCTATGGCAACTAAAAGGATGGTGGAGGAAGCTGAAAAGATTGGCGCCGATGGAATTGTGAACATACGCTATGCCTCATCATCGGTAATGCAAAATGCTGCCGAAGTAATAGCTTATGGTACGGCAGTAAAGATTAAAAACTAAAATTGCCAATGTATTAAATGTATAATATGTTTGTTGGGAAACACCCAGGGGATTTGCGGTACATTTATGAATGAATATGAAAGACTTCTTTTTAAAGAAGTAAATAAGCGGAAACCGGATATTGAAATAATAAAACGCTTATTAAAAAATGGCGCGGATATTAACGCCAGGGATGAACGCGGAGAAACGGCTTTATTTGAGGCTATTGGGTATATCGGTGATATAATATGGAAAGATGAAAATGGAAATCTTGCGGAAACAGGCGACGAATCAATAGCGCTTGTCCAAATAATGGTTCCAAAAATTGATATTACAATTATAAAACATTTATTTGAATTAGGAGCAGATCCAAATATTGAAAATAAGTACAGCGAAAGTTGTATAGTATATGCTGTTTATACATTTAGATCTGATATTTTTAAATTATTTTTGGCTTATGGGGCAGATGTAAATTTTAAAGTAGATGATAATGAATGTTTTTGCGATTGGATAATTGGTGAATTACACGAATTTAAATGGGATGTAAATGATATAGCTGTAGAAGAAATATCAAAAATGGTAATGATGTTAAATGAATATAAAAGTAAAGCAAAAGGCGGCTAACGAGGCTTCCTCCCTGCCTGTCTTCTTTTAACTATTTTTACGGGATGCTCCGTTGCGGATTCTTTATGCCTGTGCGCAATGGTTTTGCCTGTTTCTTTCCTTGACAAACGCTTCTATTCCCCGGCGCAATGCCCCAATAGATGTGATATCTGCGCGTTTTATGCCAGAAAATGCGCAGATATCATCAAGGAATACGCATTTATTTCCAATAAATGTGCATATATCGTCATGAGATGCGCATATCTTATTCAGAAATACGCATATATCACTAGTAAATGCGTCGTTGGGATGTAAAATGCGCACATATCAACGAAAGATGCGCATTTCATGGTAATATATGCGCAGATATCAGGGCAAGCCGCGCAGATACTGCACGGGAAGGGGCGGATATG
>JAIRSB010000233.1 GCA_031255655.1 Spirochaetaceae bacterium
TTAGCCCGCTTTCTGCTGAGAAATTACCGTCTGGTTTAGACGGGCTGATACTTGGCGGCGGCTACCCGGAATTGTACGCGGCGGAGTTGTCAGCGTATAAAACCATGCTTGCCGCGAGAAAAAGTGCAGTGGACGGTGGCATACCTACGATAGCGGAATGCGGTGGTTTCATGTATCTGCACCGCGAGGTAGAAGGCGCGGACGGCGTGCTTTATCCGCTTGCCGCAGTAATTGACGCTTGCTGCGAAAATAAAAGGCGGCTCGTCCGCTTTGGTTACGCCGAATTTAGGGCAAACGTGGACAATCTTTTGTGTTCCGAAGGCGGCGTTCTGCGTGGACACGAATTTCATTACTGGGATTCCGATTGTCCAGGAGACGCTTTTACTGCCTTAAAGCCTGTTTCAGGCAAGAGCTGGAAATGCGTAATCGTGTCGGAAACATTGCTGGCGGGTTTCCCGCACTTTCACTTCTGCTCCGCACCGGACGCGGCGGAGCGGTTTTTGACTATATGCGGGGCATAGAGCCGCGCAAAGTAAACTTTGCGCGGGCGGCGGCAGCCGCAACACCAGTCCGCTAGCCAATTTCGATTAGCTCTTCAAAACGCTTGTCAATATCGTTTAATATGCCACGGCGCAGGTCTTGAATCTTATGCACTGGGACAAGTTTTTCCGGTTCCGGCGAAACTTCCGGCAGCAAAAGACGGTATGCTTCAACGTGCAACGCTTCGGCGAGCTTCGCCAGCGTTTTATCACTTACCCAAGTTCTGCAACCTTCAATAAAATTAACTGTTTGAACCGAAACATCCGCCAGTTCAGCCAGTTTTTCCTGAGAAATCTCCAACTTTTTACGCCTGTCCTTGATATTCGCCGCCAATAATTTTCGCAGCGATAAAGATGCTTCCGTTTGCCTCACAGCGATTATCATAAAGTAATATTAAGTATTGACAATTTAATAATAATAAGTGATTATAGTTTAATTATATTAAGTGAACACATCTAATCTGATTAGGCGTGCGATAAGGATGCTTAGATGGGAAAAGAAAAAAATCCAGCCCGTGTAGGGGCGGGGGTGAACGAAGGGTTTTTTAGCAGGCTTTACGATAATTTTTTCAGCAATGAAATCGTATGGCCTTTCACGAAACTGCTGATAAAAGGTCTTCACCTTTTTAGTTACAGCTTTCGGGCGAAGTTGGGGCTTATTTCACCCAAACCTGAGTACGCGCGTTGTGTTTTTTCGGGTGCTTTTCTTGGGAAATCACTGGGTTATAAAAAGATAAGCATGATTGAGTTCGGGGTTGCCGGCGGACGTGGGCTTACCGCACTGGAAAAACACGCCGAAGTAATAGGGCGAGAGATGGGCATTGAAATAGAAGTTTACGGTTTTGATACAGGAAAAGGTCTGCCTAAGACTAACGATTACCGCGATTTGCCATATATTTGGCGTGAAGGTTTTTACAAGATGGATGTGGAAAAGCTGAAAAGCCGTTTGCGTTCGGCAAAGCTAGTAATCGGCGATGTAGGTGAAACTGTTGCCAAATTTTTTGACGATTATAATCCCGCGCCCGTCGCCGCTGTCATGTTTGACATGGATTTCTATTCATCAACTGTTCCCGCGCTGCATATGTTCGAGGCGGACGATTCGAGGCTTTTGCCGCGTATATGCACGTATTTTGACGATATAGGCAACAGCGCCTTTGACTATAACTATTGTTTCAGCGATTATACCGGAGAGCGGCTTGCTATCCGCGAGTTTAATGAGAAGCATGATAAGCGAAAAATATCGCCGGACTTTGGCTTACTTGCGGATAAATTCAGAGAATCATGGTACAGCGGAATCTTTTATGTCCATTTGTTCGAGCACGCGAAATATAACGAGGGAGTTTTTGATAAAGAGACAGACCATTCCGCGGAATTATCACTTTAGCAAGTTGGTAAATCCACGGGGCTATGGACCAATCAATAAGATAGGCATAAAAACAAGCTGAGTAAATCCGGCCTCGGCCTCTCGGATTACTCCATTTCCTCGTAATCCTCATGGCCGCATAATTTTTCCTCCCAAGAAATTATGATTGCTTATTAGAGTTGTTTAGAAACTTCAGTTTCTAAACAACAACCGCTAAAAAATGACTTGGGAGACAGCCAACCGGGTTGTCGAACAAGTCCATTATACCATACCTTCCGTTACCTTGAGGAAAAATAAATGTTGATGCCTTGTTTGCCGTTTCGGATTATTGACAAGACGGAGAATATACGGCACTCTATTTTTATAATTATAGAAAGGTATCGAATCGCTCCGCTTCCGCGGGGTGCTTGGTTTGTCTGGAAAAACCAAAAATTCCTGACAAGATGTTCCGTGTTGAGGGGACTCTAAGGCTATGGGGATTTGCCCCCTCCCCCCGGCTTTGCCGTGGGACACAAACAGTTTGACCTTTACGGGATTATGAAAAACACTACCGTCAATGAACCGCTCAAAGTTCTATGACAGCAGGCATAATAGGGTTGTTCAGAAACTTCGGTTTCTAAACAACGACCACTAAAAAATGACTTGTACGACAACCAATCGGGTTGTCGTACAAGTCTAACGAAAGACGCAAAGAGCTTAGTCCGCAGTGTATGGGATTGCAAGTATCATATCATGTGGACATTGTATGGCGAATTGCAGAAATACTTTGGAGAAGTATTCAATGAGTCGGCAAGGCAGCGTGAGAGTCGGATATTGGAGGAGCCTATATGCCCGAACACATCCATGTGTTGATAGAGATACAAACGAAACACTCTGTTGCCCAAGTTTCAGGGTATATCAAAGGGAAAAATGCAATATTAATTTCCCGGAACTACATGGAATACGGCGGAATTTCAGCCGGACGGACGAGTTTGGGTGTTCAAGGTGGCCGCGTGGGATTATCGTCTTTAGGCGGTTTCTGAACACGCCGCTTCGAGCGGTTCATAAATTCAAGCCGTCGGCAAAGCCGGTGGTATTTGACATCGCCGCATAAATTGTATTTAGTAGGAGAAAATTGTGGAAATAACTAAAACTATATCTGCCGATACCGCTACGCTGGTCATTACCGGCAAATTAAGCGCCGCCACAGCCGATGAATTCAGCGCGGCAGTAGACCTTGCCCTTGGCGAAGCCAAAAACCTTGTACTGGATTTCAAGGAAATTAATTATCTTGCTTCCGCGGGGTTGCGGGTACTAGTTTCTGCCCAGAAAAAACTGAAAGCCTCAGGTGGGACTCTCTGTTTGCTTCATGTATGCAAAGAGGTCATGGAAGTTTTTGAAATTACTGGGCTTGACGATGTTTTTGACATCCGATAAAGGGGATAAAAGTGGTGGAACCGCGCTGCGGGCATGTTGAAATGTACCCGGAGTATCGTATCGGACCAAAAGACGAATCGTTGAGAATGGCACTTAAAAAAATCGAAGGCGTAAGGAGGTGTTTTCGCGGATTTAGTCGTCCGGCAGCGGATCGATTCTAAACCGGTGGTAAATGGTACCAATTAACAAACTCTGTGTAAGAAACCTGTTGTCCTGCGGTAATAATATCAATACTGGTTTATGTGTGATTTTGAAGATATTCTGACTGTACTATTGGATTACTATGGTAATTTTGAATGTAACAGCCATATAGTATCGTTTTTATCGCAGGCTGAATTTTATTATGGTTCCGGCGCAGGGTTGAGTTTGACAGACAATGGACTGGAGGGTATTGCCGTGGATTCCGGCGGCCCGCCTGTTTTCCCGTCTCCAAAAAATCCGGCGGACAAGGGACCTTATGAATCAGAATAACGGAGACTGGCTGGACGCTGTGTACGTCCGGTTTAAGGACAAAATATACGGCTATTTTTTGAAAAAACTGAATTACCCGGAAGCGGCGGAAGATCTCTGCTCCCAGGTGTTTCTGGAAATAGCGAAAAACATCGGTCGTTTTGACAAAACCAAATCTTCTGAATCGACATGGATATATTCCATCTGCCGTAATCTATGCAACCGCCGCCTTAGAGATTTTTATAAACGCCGGAATATCATAATGAATTCCAGCAGCACCCTGGTACATGATGAAAGGGAAGTAAGCTACGAAAGCCTTGAAACCGAACGCATTATCGCGGCGGATATACTTGCGGACGCGCTGTCCCGGCTGGATACGGACAAAAGCCGCGTTATCGTACTTTCGTATTATCATGGATTAAATCCCAAAGAGATTGCCGACCGGCTTGGATTGACTTACACCAATGTTTGCGTTCTCAAATCCCGAGCTCTTAAAGAACTGCGAAAAATTCTAAACGACGAAGAAATAAAGCCCAGACTGTGATAAGTTTTTGTGACGGAGTAAACAAAGGGTAAAATGAAGATAGCTATTGCCTGCGAAAAAGTGTTTTCTAAACGAACGATACGCCGGATTTGCCTCCGTGCCGTCCCACTCGTTTTTATTCTCTTTTTTTCCACCTGTGTCAGCCAGCAAAAGGTGGTAGTAGGGGTTTCTGGACAGTTGGCAGTAAGCTACACTGCCTATCCTTCCATTGAGGTGGACATTGCCGCCGTTACCGACGGGGAGCTTGCCGAAATCAAAGACGCGGGTGTGGAGAACTACTTTGCGCCGTACAGCGGCATCCGCGAGAAAATCGGTGCCCAAACCATGTTCTTTTCAGAAGAGCAGACAAAGCCTCTGACGCTACTTTCACGCGCGGAAATCTGGAAAAGTTGGCTGGAAAAAGACCCTTCCACTCTTGTTGTGATCGCCGGTCTGCCTCATGATCCCGATATGCCGCCGCCTCCAGTTCCGGATCCAAGGATAATAACCGTGCCGTTAAAGAAACGGCTGATTTTTGCCTCGAATTTGTATATTTTGGTCGAACCCAAAAAGATTACGCAGGTAAAAAAAGCGCCGGTAAATCCCCAAATAAATTTTTAAAGGAGTAAGCTATGCAATACGATGAGCTTTTACATTGGAGCGACGGCCAATTTTTACAGCCGCATCATTTTCAATATTTACAACGGCAATACACCGAATATAACTGGCATGACCGATCCCTGTCGCTTCTCTATCCATACGGACTGATTGATTTTGAGCTTGACCGGGAAGCGCTTTCCGGCAGCCGTATTGTGGTCAGGCATTTTTCCGCGCTTATGGCTGGCGGGCAGGAAATTTCCATGCCGGGAAACTGCGTCCTTTCCCCCCTGGATTTGGCTCCGGCACTCGAGCAGAATCCGAATGAACTTACAATCTATGTCGCGCTTCCCCTCTGGACGGAATTTGACGCGAACCTTGCGGAAGATAACAGTACTTCGGAAAAACGGCGCTACCTTGCCCAAAGAAAACAGGTCCGCGATGAAAATTCCGGTGATAACGAAATAACCCTCGTAACACGCCGGCTTAACGCACGCCTTGTTACGGACATTGATGATACCAAAGACATGGAACTCCTGCCCCTGCTTAAGCTCTCCGTACTGAGCCATGACCGTTCGGAGAACGCTCTGGCGGTAAACGAAAAATATATTCCACCATTTTTGCGGATTACCCCGGATAATCCGCTTACGGGCATCATAACCGGACTCCTAGTTGATATCAGGCATTGCCGTGACAAAACGCTTGATGCGCTTTCCCGGACAGTAACGCCGGACGGCGGGAGACAACAAGCCGGCGACGACACGGCGCAGCGTTTCAGGACGCTAAACCTCTACGAGGCGCGGCTTTCGGCGCTTATGGAAACCGGACGTATAAGTCCCTTTGCGCTCTACCTTGAACTCGTTTCTTTTCTCGCCGAACTTATGGCTATTGATCCTCGCAATAGCATCAATGAGATACAACGTTACAACCATGACGATTACGGCCCGCAGTTCGCCGTTGTTATAAAGGATATACGTTCCTTTATACTGGCGGGAGGGAGCGCCGATTACCGTAAATTTAATTTTTTCCCGATTGAAAACGGACAGTATCTCTTTACCCAGTTGAAAGCGGAAGATATCTTCAATACGGAGGAGGCGTATCTGGCTGTCAAGACTTCCGCGGAGATGAACACCGTTATTTCCGCTCTGGAAACCGGCGATACTTTTAAGCTGATAAACCCCGAATCAAAAATGATGCGTATACGTGGTGTCAAACTTGTTTCCGAACGATTCCCGCCCCGCTATCTTCCCGTGTTAAAGAATACCCTGTGGTTTCATCTGGATCTTGGAGAATCTGTGCAGGTTTGGCGGGAGATCCGCGAGGAACAGGGCATGATTATTGACTATGCCCCAGGTTTGTTTCCGGCGTTGGAGGTTTCGCTCTATATCACAGTGGGGAACGGTTAAACGATGAACAAGATAAATGAACTTGAAAAAATCTGTAATCCCCTGCTGCTTGCCTTGTGCAATTACTGGCAGCTTGCCTGCATGGACGGTCAGATTGAACTGGAACCGTTTAGGGAAAAAATAGTTTCACTTCTGGAAGACGCGAAACAGGAGGCGGCTCTTGACGAGACGCTTGCCAAAGAATTTTCCGTAATTGAAAAACCACTGGTTTTTTTTATCGATTATATGGTCAGGGAGGGAAGATTCCCCTTCAGGGCCGAATGGCAGATACTTGCCCGTTCCTACAACGAACTTTCCGGTGACGAAAAGTTTTTCGACCTCCTAGAAGACACGTTGAATCACCCTGACGAAAAAAATTCGGCGGACCTTTTTTTCTTGATGCTGGGACTGGGCTTTGACGGCGTCCACCGGAGAAACCCTGCTTACATACAGCACTGCATGATGGCCTGCAACAAAAGGGCGATAGGGGAATTCGACATCTTTTCCGAGCCGATTGTAACCGGAACGGCAAAGAAGAAAGGTATTTTTATCCGGCGGCGCAGGCCGGATATCCGTTTCGCCCTTGTCGCCTCGGCACTCTTTATGGCGGTATGCTTTATATTCAACATGGTAACATTTCTGCGTACCACTTCCGAATACCGCGCAATTTTGTTAAAAACGGTACAGGATTCTATTCCCAAACCAATGGGTAATGTTCTGTTACCGGCGGATAATATTCCACAGAACTATATTACCAGATGAATCCCGCGGCATTGTTTACCTCAATAATAAATTACGTTAGGACTACCACAACGGGCAAGATCATACTTGTCATCGTTATTCTTTTGCTTTTTTTAATAATCGCTTTGCCTATATTCCGCAAATTAAAGCGTCACAGAATAAAAGAACAAGAAACTCAGGAAATAATGAAAGATCTCCTGACATGGCGGCATCTGGCTCAGCTTGTAAAAGGCGGCAGCGGGCATCAAAAGGCCAAACAGGAACTTTCGGACAATATTCTCAGAATAAACGATCTTTTGAAACAGGGTTTTCACAAAGCGGCCGGGAAGGAACGCGATCTGTACGTAAACCCGTGGTTCGTCATGGTCGGCGAACCACAATCCGGCAAGTCATCGCTGCTTGAGGCAAGCGATCTTGAGCTCGAACCTTCCGCAGTGGAACGGGAGGCGACCGATGACGGTAAAAACAGCCTGCCCGTGCGTATCTGGAGCGGCGCAAAAGCTGCCGTATGCGATATAAGCGGGAAAGTGTTTTTTGATCGCTGGCTCGATGGTTCAAGCGCGGAGTGGAACTATATTACCATGCAAATTTGCCGCCATCGCCGGAAAAGGCCGCTTGACGGTGTCATTATTACCATCCCCGCGGACGCGCTTCTTGCCGACAGCGCCGATCTCAGCTCCCACAAGGCAATTCTGATGGCTAACGAACTGCGCGATCTTTTGCGCAACTGCGGGATGAATTTACCATGTTATGTTATAATAACAAAACTGGACATCGTAAATGGTTTCCAGGAGTATTCAAAATTCCTCGGAGGGGATCTGCGCCATCAGATTCTGGGCTTCGCGAATAACGCAAGGTTTTACAACAAACAAAAATTTGAAGAATTCACGGAAAAATTGAACGAACGTCTTGTTACCGGCGCTAAACAACTCCTTATCGAAAACGCCCGGAAAACTGAAAACTCGCCGGGAACACGCATGGATACCGCCGCCAAGATATGGACATTTCCTGATACCTTGGGCGCGCTTAATGAAAATATCAAGATATACCTTGACGCGCTGTTCGGCGAGGATAATTACCATGGAACCGGCAATACGTACTTCGAAGGGATATACTTTACTTCCGCAAAAGATACGTGCGTCTCTTTAAGTCCCGCGATGGCTAGTCTTTCGGACTTGGATACAGATGAATTAATCATTCCTAGTATCTCTTACCGTAGCGCGGCCTATGACGCGCCCATGCCGGTGAACTTCTCCGCCGGGAACGCCCTTGCGGCGATCCCCAGCCGGCAGATTGTCCTGACTCCAGCAAACAGGCGTCCCGATCTGCGTCGCGGATATTTTATACGCGATGTTTTCCACAAACGCATTTTCAGAAAATCCGAACACGCTTCTTTAACCAAAAGGAAGGCACTGATGCTCCATCTGCCGCACTATATTTTATGCGCGGCTCTTATGGGGACTGGTCTTTATTGGGGACTTACCGCGCTGTTCAACGCGGATAAACTCTACAACAATCTGCTGCAAACATCGACGTATTACGGTTACCTTGACGGCGTCATGGAAAAGGGCGCGCCGTTTCGTTCCCCATTGGTCAGGGAAGATCCGCCGGGGCATTTTTTTGTCGACATGGATCCCCTAGTAGGAGAATCCCTTTCTTCGCGGGTACAGTTTTTCCATAATGCGGTTATTTTCAGGGACATGGCAGTGGCGATTCCCGCGGGTTTCGGCCTTTCACGGATAGTGACGGACGGATTCCAACCAAATTACCGGTACAAAGATAAGGCGTTTATCGCCAACCAACTTTACAGTGTCATGGCACGTATGCCCGTGATACGGAATACCGGCAGCAAGATAATTGAAAATGTAAATACACAGGTTCTTACCACCAATGTAAAAGCCGTTTTAACTTCTTTTGTAGAAATTGATGAAGTTCAAAACGCCGATTTTAACCGTTTTTTTCGCTCAGGGCAATTCAAATTTGATTTAATGCTGCGTTATCTGATACCGGAACTTTCAAACAATACCGCGAGTCTTTTGGAACAATACAAAAGCCAATATGAACGAGATTATTCCCACAGTATCGACGCCGGCTATATTTATTCCGATGATTTCGCTAAGGCAAAGTATGCCGCCCTTAATACCATTATTTCCGCATGGGGGCGTCACGCGGTTTATCCTGATTCAATTTACGGAAAAATAAAGCGGCTTGCCTCTATTTCTGAAGAAATAATCAGGAATTACGCGGATATCAATCAGGCACTGCGGCGTGTCAATACGGTGGTAACACTGGACCAGGTACGTGAGCTTGTCTTTGAGTGGAAAGCCCTGACAAACCGGCAAAAAAACCTCCTGTCCGAAGGAAGGGCTATTTTTGCCGAAATCGGTGAACAACTCCATGCCGCCCATATTCCCCTGGCCTTTAACAATCCTCTACCGGTGATCAATATCGGCGGCGGCGCAGGAGGGGCGCTTATCACGGCCAGACAGATGCCGGACGCCTACCGGGACAATCTTATCAACGATTATCTCTTTAACGACATGGTTATCGGCTTTGCGGTAAAAGAATACACATCCCTTTTTGAAACCGATATGGCCTATGTACGGCAGAAACTAGGCGCTTCAGGACAGGAACAGGCGGGGCGGATCATCGCGCTACAGAGCGAATTTGGAAACCAGCTTGCCTCCGAGGTACAAGAACTGCGTGTACGGGCGGCGAAACTCCAGGACAACGAGCTTTTGGCAGGCAAGGTTGATGAAACCCCTGATGCCGCTTCGTTTTTTTCGGTTATCGAAAAGGTAGTGGAACTTTCCTCCGATATTGCCCTGCCTTCCGAAAAATCCCTTGTGGGTGCCGACTTCGAGACAAACTGGCAGGAGGGACAGGGCGGCATCAAAACCGCGTTCGATGACTTTGACGCCTATACAAGCGATTATCTTGAAAACAAAAAAGTTGGAACGTTTGTAGCGAACGCACGGAATATGCTTTTGGCCCAAGCATATTTTAACCAGTATACCATTTTTACCACAACTCTTGATTATCTTTACAGTTTTAAATCAAATATCGCTAGCATAGTCGAATCCCGGGCAGGAATAGACAGTGCCGTTGCTTTTTCCGACAACGCGCTGGAAAATGTCCTAGGAATTTCAAGCTATGATCGCTTGTACGACCCACCAGTTGTCAAAAAAATCGTCGAGCATGTAGTATTATTCGCCTCACTTTTTTCAGCGCCAGACGGCGCGGACACCTTGCCGTTGTTTCTGAAAAATGTTCCTTCGAGCATTTACAAGCCCGAAGCGTTCATGGAATACATGGAAAGCTATATCCGATATTGGGGCCGGTACCCGGATTCTGTTTACCGGCCAGAGTACGACTGGGCCGCCTACCGTAACAAGATGCAGACGGTAAAGGCTTTTCAGGTAAACGCCGCGTTGCGGACAATCTATCTCAAAAGTATTGAAGCCTTGAATATTGCCGACGATTCTATACTGCGCGAAGCTTTCGTCACCGAAAAACAGGGGTACATTTCTACACTGACCGACAAGGCCAACATACTTTCCGAATTCCTCAGTACCGACGCAGAACGCATGATCGCCGCATGGATGAAACTCTCCGATGATCCGATAAACGCCTTCAGGGTTTTACAGGCGGCAACTGATGAAGAACTCAAAGAAACCTATCTTTCCGTTTATGTAGAAGATTCCACACTCTCAATCGGTTGGTGGAACGATTTTGCGTTTAACGGCATAGCGGTTCTGTCGGATGAGTTTAAACGGGTAACGGAAGCGACGCTGCTGTCGCAGATAGAACTTTTGAAACAGTATCCTGTATGCTCTGACGCGCCGGTTGATAACCCCCTGTCCCTTAACAATATCAGGGACATTGCGTCTCTCCTCGGTTCCATGGGCGCGGGAATAACCGAACCGGAAACGGACCCGGTTAAGCAGGCGCTGCATCCGGTATTGTTTAAGGGAGCCGCCCTTCCCTGGGCCAGAAAAATCTACCGGTTCGCGCAGGCAGCAGCGGACAATCAAAGGCCGCTTACATGGACAATTTCCCAGCCAGCTATTAACGTGCAGAACAGCCTTCCTGCGAATGGAAGAATTCTGGCGGTAAACCGCTTCCGATATGTCGAAGCGAAAGCGGAGAACAGGGCGGCGGAGCGAGTGAACGCATACATGAACCAGAAGACAACCCTTACCAAAGGTTATTCTGACGACGGTAATATCACGCTAAGGTTTTTCAGGACATCGGAGGATTTAACGCCCCAGGCAACGGTTACCATAAGCAACAAGTGGGCGGCGTTCAACCTTTATTTCCAGAAAGACGTGGCCAAGGGGAATGACAGCGACAATAACGAAGTGTTCTATACGCCTATTCTTGTACCGGCGGACGGGACCCAGTATGTATATTTTGTTGAGCTGTCCTTTAACAGGGAAATCCCGCCCCGTGACGAATGGAACACGGTACGGACAAGCCCCGACATTGTTATCTATGACGGTTTTATAACCGGAAATACTTTCGCTGTCGATTAAAAAGGAAAAAAGAGACCATGAGACGTATCGCTGTTTTTCTGTTTTGGTTTTTTATTGCCGGGGCGGTTCACGCGCAAAATGTACTTATGGCCCAAGTCGAATGGAATTTTATGACGCCAAAAACCGGAACGGATAATGGGCCGACATGGTTCTCCGGTTCCCTTGGAACCAACATACTGCTCTATAAAACGCTTATCCAGACTGACATACTGGTTGGTTTTGGCAGTATATACGCAAAAAGGCCTTTTGAAATAGAAAAGCCACCCGTGGAAGAAGGGAAAACAGCCGGAGAAGACGTGACAACCGAATACGAGCACCGGGAAACCAATGAATTCCTCTTTAATGTTTCTGATAATATCTTTGTTTCGCTGAATACAGATGCAATAGGTTTACGGGCCGGATTTTCCGGTGGTATAGGGCTCTATTCGGGTGAACTGATACAGTTTTTTCTGAATATAGGTTTTCTTGTTGGGATTCATATTTTGCCGGAATCGCTTTTCTCGTT
>JAIRSB010000242.1 GCA_031255655.1 Spirochaetaceae bacterium
TTTTTAACCGCGAATGACACGGATGGGTGCGGATTTTCGCGGATGTTATCATCCGTGCTATCCTTTCATCCGTGTAATCCGCGGATTGCGGACGGGCTAGGGAATGACGGTAACTCGGATATGGCCGTATCCACTGTTGCCGGTCATGTCGGTGCTGCTGTTGGGATTAGGCATACGTTCATCACCGTTTTTCGCTTCGAGTTGTTTGTAACCCTTCGCGGTGTTGGTGAAACCGCTGCCGCCTCCGCCGGAACTAATATATCCGTCTCTGTCGCACTGGCCCCCGCCTTTGTAACCGCCCCCGCCGCTCCTACCGTCTCCGTAGCTGGGATTATAACCGTTCATGCCGAGCCCGTTAAAAGTGACTCCGCCGGTGTTCGGTGACTCTTCTACTGTTGTTTTTCTATAGACCCGCCGCAGCGCGTTACCCGCGGTATCTGCGCCGCTGCCGCAGCCGCCCTTAATTAAGAGAATAGTGTCGCTTGTGTCGTATGCGCCTCCGCCGCCGCCAGCAAACAAAACGCCAGCGTCGCGCGTTACCCAATAGCGTATTCCATCTTGTTCATAGGGAGAACTAGGCTTGACAGTACTGATAAACGTTACCCCACCGCCTGAACCGCTTTCGCGTGTCCCCCCGCTCCCGCCGCCGCCTGTTGCAGGAAGGCAATCAGCCCCGCCCCTCGTGTGAGAGGCGGGGCTTCGGGTAATTTAGTCGTCCAACTTGAATTTCAGTTTAGGTCCGTTGCCGTCACTGATATTGGAAAAATCCCATTTTTTTGTGTCGAATTTTAAAGCGGTCTTCCAATTGTTCGCATCCTTAAAGAAGTTTTTATCTTTGCTTTCTCCGGCGGGGGTTTTCAAACCTGCCGCACCACTGTATATCGATCCGCTGCCGCTTGTCCCGGTAAGCATACTTGAAAGCGCGTAGTTGTTTGAAAGATTATTGTTGTTAAAATTGCCTTTCAAGCCGATTACACGATTGCTGTTGGCTTTACTCGAAGCTATCGCCAAAACCCTGGGATTAAGAGCGGCAGAATCTATAATTTTCGAGCTGGAATTACTATTGTAAAGCGAGCCAATTAAGCCGCCGGCGCTTAAATGGCTAATAGTCCCCGTTGCCTTTGCGACAATTTCCATAGACGAATAGCAGTTTTCAATAACAAGAGGCCCAGTAGTCGAGCCTTGATTGTTGTCGCTGTTCCCTACGGCACCAATAAGCCCGCCAACAGCCAAGCCTCGTTTGGCATCATTAACAGTCACGTCTATATTCCCGGATGTACGCGAATTCTTTATGGTAACAGAGCCTTTTTCTGTACCGCTTTTGCCTATTAATCCTCCAAAACAGAACATCACACTTTGGTTAGTTCCAAATGTTCCGGTTATATTTATATCGGCTTCACAATCTTCCACAGTAAGGTCAATCTTCGCTTGTTCTTTGATTTCACCAACCAAAGCGCCTACAAGTAAACATACCGTTTTTGTGTAATTTCCGGCGTACTGTAGGCTGCCTTTAACACTTACACTTTTGATTTTGTATGTTCCATCGTTGCTGAATGAGCCGATAACGCCGCCGAACCAACTATCGCTTGTCATTACTAGCGGCTGGTTATTTTTTGTGGAAACATCGACCTTCAGGTTTTCAACAATCGCACCATTGGCGAGACTGTTGAACAGTCCGGTAAAGCCTGATGTTTGGGAAAGCTGCAACTTTATCGTGTTACCGCCGCCGTTAAAATGCCCGCTGTAGCCTTCAGGCCCCTTCCACGGGGACGGGAGGCTCGTGAGGTCTATGTCGTTTTCAAGGTAATAGTTCTTGGTCTTGCCTTCGCCGCTGCCGAGCGTTTCCGAAAGCGTTTTCGCGTCGTATATCGCCAAATATGGCGCGTCCAGGCCGGAGCTTGCTATCTTAGCGGTCAGTGTTATGTTCGAGGCCGGTTTTATCACGTTGGGAGAAGCTACTGTAAGCGTCTGGCGGTATGCCGCGCTGCCGTTCTTTAACTCCGCTACAAAGGCTCTGGGCGGGTTTGCCTCGCTAGCGGCATCGTCATCTATCTCTATGGACCATCCGTTCACGTCGGACATTACTGCCTTGTGCGATGCGCCGTCTGCGGTTACGACGTTAAGGCCGCTAATCTTGTAGTTGTTTTTCCCGTTGCCGCTAAGGTCTATCGTGCCAACCCATGTGGAGTATGTCTTTGGGTGTATGAAGGTTACGGTGTACTCCCGCGTGTACATCTGGTCTTGCGCCGTTACCTTGAAGCGCACCGTTAAATCCGGCGCGCCCTTGGCGGGCAAGTTTATCACTTTGCCTTCGTTCCCGGCAGGGTAGTAGAACGGCGGCTCATCGCCGATTGTAACCGCCACTGTAGATCGATGGTAGGACGGCTGGCAGCTTTCGATTATGGCTGTCTTTTGCCAGTCCGCCACAAGGACTGTGTACGCGCTTGACGTCGCCTGGAAATCGGAAATCATGTAGCCGCCCTCGCCTTCTGCGCATTTAACTTGCAGGTTCATAAGGCTGGAATCCGTGTTTTCCGTGTCGTCCGGCGGGGGTACTATAGTTATTGAATAAAAGCTGTATATGTTACCGTTACTGACTTTAAGTCTTATGGTAGCCGCTTCACTTCCTGCCGAAGGGACTTGCAGTTTCCAGTATTTGGTAACAGGCTCGGACGGCTCCTCAACGATGTCCTCGCCCTCCAACCCGGGGTTTTCAACCTCGTCAAACTTTACGGACAAGGCCGGCTCGTCATTGGGTGTAAATTCTTCAAGAGCTACGCCCCATTTGGCTGGAATGCCGCCGTCGTCGTCTATGCTCACTTCCGAACCCTTGTTAGGCAAAGCCGCTATAACAAGCCCTGAATTTGCGGCTCTGTCCATATCATCGAAGGGAATTTCAACGGTGTAGGCGTAGCGTGAGGATACGAACCAGTTACCCTCCCCGTAAAAAAAGCCGGCGGCTTCTTTCTCGTCATCTTCATTCGCGTTTCCATACTTGACCGAAAGAGAGGCCAACGAGGAATCCGTGCCGGGTGCTTTAATTTCCACAGTGTAGTTGTAAAATTTTCCGCCGTTAGAAACGCTAATTTCAACAAGCGTATTACGCTGCTGTGAGGCGTTGGCGTCGGGTATTTCAATTCCTTTCAGTTCCACGGCTTCGCCTTCCGCTCCGGGCTCCAGCATTTCACCAGAACTTACACCCAACGTCCATTTGATTTTGACTCTGGCGTTTTCCGATTCCGGCTGGGCTTCCACAATTATCGTCCCGTGTCCTTTATCCGCCTCTGTAACGGAGTAAACTCCCGGTATTCTGTTGCTAAACGCCGGCTCTATCAGGTTTTTTTGAGCCTCATCGTCCGCGTAATAGACCTTCAGCGTTTTTAGGTAAAAATCCCCAGTGGGCGGCTGTTTACCACCCACTGGAGGGTTCCCGACCCGGGAAATGTCCACGCTGGATATGTCGATGTCACCGCACCCGGCCGCCATCAAAGCGGTCAATGTAATCAGCGTCAGCATGGTCCTCTTCATTTTTTTCGGTTTCGCAAATTTAGTTTTCATAACTTACTCCTTAAAGCATTTATTTTGGTATCGCAGCAGACTGCCGCTAAAAAAGCACGAAAAGATGCCTTTTACGCCTGTTACGGCGGGTGTAGCACGTGTGTATATAGTCCATAAAAAGAAATTATAAGTAATGTGGGGGGGGGGGGGGTATTTATAATCATATTGCAAGCGTTTCGCGCCTGTTTAGACGCAAAGTCCAGCCCTTGCGTGGACGTTTGGCGCGGCGTCTTTTTGGCGAGGCGGTTCGTCGTGTTGGCAAATGCCGCATCTTTCATGGCAATTAGTATATTGCGATTATCGGAGTATGTCAATGATTTTAAGAAATAGTCCAGCAATTCTCATTTTAGAATTTTTTTACAAGAAGAAAGCCCGAAAATTACGATATAATTGATTTTATCTTAAGTATTGTCTGCTATTTCATACATATTTCGTCTGTATTTTGTTGTTTGTTGTTTTAAGATGTTATTTTTCTAAAATGAGAATTGCTCAAAGCGCTGCGCCGAAGCTGGTGAGAAAAAATTCCTTTTCATGCAGGGCGCGGGCTGGTATAATTTTGGTATGCAAGACGGCTTTGGACGGCACATTGATTATCTGCGCATTTCGGTAACCGACAGGTGCAGCCTGCGCTGCGTTTATTGTATGCCTCCCGAAGGCGTCAAACTGGCGCGGCACGCCGATATGCTCAGTCTTGAAGAAATCCTGAAAGTCTGCGAGGCGGCGGCGCGGCTGGGCATAAACAAGTTCAAAATCACAGGCGGCGAGCCGCTGGAGCGGCGCGGACTTACGTCATTTATCCACTCACTAAAGCGGCAAAGCGGCGTCAAAACAGTAACACTCACAAGCAACGGCGCCGCCCTCTGCGGCTTTCTGGACGGCCTGCAAAAAGCCGGTCTGGACGCGGTAAACATCAGCCTGGACACGCTGCGGCCCGCCGTTTTCCGGCGCATTACGCGCTCGGACGGTCTGGAAAACACGCTCCGCGCCATAGAGGATGTCCGCAAAACACCGCTCGCCCTCAAAATCAACTGCGTCCCGCTGCGCGGCGTAAACGAGGACGACATTGTGCCGCTGGCAATGTTCGCGCGCCATCCTGCCGTAACCGTCCGTTTCATAGAACTCATGCCGCTGGGCTTAGGCGCGGCGTTTTCCCCGGTGCCGCAGGACGAAGTATTTGCCCGCCTGCGCGGCGCGTTCGGCGGCCTAACGCCCTGCGGCGGCCCGCCCGGCAACGGACCTGCCAGCTACTACAGCGCGGCGGGACTGGCGGGCAAAATCGGCTTTATCAGCGCGTTAAGCCGCAGCTTCTGCGCCTCCTGCAACCGCCTGCGCCTTACCAGCATGGGGCTTTTGAAACCCTGCCTCTCCAGCGACCTGAGTGTCGACTTAAAATCCGCGCTGCGCGGAGGCGGGAGAGGGAGTGTCGCAGGCGGTGGGGCCGGCGCGAATGCCGCTGACATTCCGGCAGACTGTATGGAAAAAATCGAGGAGGCCATACGCGCCGCCGTTATGATTAAGCCTGCTGGTCACGACTTCCACGCGGGGGGCAGCCGCCACAAAAACAAAGATATGTTCAGGATTGGAGGATAGCTCTGTGGGTAGAGTTCACGCGGTCTGCGTAAGCGAACGGAAGGGGACGGCGAAACACGCCGT
>JAIRSB010000247.1 GCA_031255655.1 Spirochaetaceae bacterium
AAGCGCATACTTTCGGGCAGAACATCCATAGTAATAGCGCATAGACTTTCGACAATACGCGGCGCGGACCGCATTCTGGTTCTTAAAGGCGGCGCCGTTGCGGAACAAGGCAAACACGATGAACTCATTGCCCTAAACGGACTGTACGCCAGCCTCTACCGCCTGCAATTCCAATCCACCCTCTAACGTCAAGGGCTGGGTCAGGCTCGTTTTTTAACCAAAGATGGTGCGTGTTACGCGATGCAGATGAGCGCGGATGAGAGTGGAGGCATAGCCGATTCCTAGTCATTGCGAGTAGGCGGCAAGTTGAAGCACTACGAAATCAGCGTAATCTATATCGGTTTCAAAAAGACGAGGCAACGGACTTGGCAAAAAGTCTGGTTTAGTTTAGCATTAAAGACCCCGTGTTCAGGAACCATGCGGGCATAAACCGCCTAACCCCGCCAGGTCCGGAAGGAAGCAACGGTAAGCGAATTTGTGCCGCGCCGTGGTAATCTTGAGCGCGGGGACTTTCGCTATCCTTGGCGGATATATAACGGAATAGAGCCGATTTCCTTATCATCAATGTAAAGAATGAAGGTAGTAACCCCCGGGTGATTAAAACGAAGGTTGTTTACGCCGAACACAAGATGTGATACGGCGGTCGCGTTGCCCGCACTTTTCACGTTTATGGAGCCGGAAACAGGTCTAATGCACGGCGCTCCATGTAAATCAAGAGTTTCGATACGAAAAGAGTGGGTACTAAACTCACCTATATTAAAACGCATTCGTATCACTACCGACAACTGCGGATGAACGCACGGGAAAGTGCGCGTGATTATGGTGTCGAAAGTCCCGACTATCGTCAGTTTACCACCGCTTTCCTGCGCGAAATCACAAAGGGTGAACAGCTCAGGCTTCATTCCCCGCCGCCTCCGCCACAGTCTGTCCGGCAAGAATCGCTTTGAATTCTTTTTCGTCTATAGTCTCTTTCTCCAGCAGAACTTTAGCGACAGTGTCAAGCAAAGTCCTATTTAAGCGCAATTTCTCTTTTGCCAAAAGATAGCGGTCATTCACGATACGGGCTATCTCCTCATCAACATACTGCTGGGTCGTTTCGGCATATTCGCGGTGAAACACCGGCTCTTGCGCGCCGCTGCCGCCCATCATATTCGCGCCGCGTGAAGTGAGGGCGACATTTCTGAAACGTCCGCTCATTCCGTAATCCGTTATCATTTTGCGGGCAATGTCCGTCGCCTTCGTGATGTCGTTCGCGGCCCCTGTCGATATTTCATCAAAAGCCAATTCTTCCGCGGCGCGTCCGCCCAGCAGCACATCAATTTTGCCTAACAATTCATCTTCAGTTGACAAATAGCGGTCTTCCAACGGCATATTAAGCGTATAACCCAACGCGCCGAAACCGCGCGGGATGATGGAGATTTTTTGAACAGGGTCGCTGCCGGGCGTGAACGCAGAAATAAGCGCGTGGCCTGTCTCGTGATATGCCACTATGCGCCGCTCTTCGGGATTGATTACGCGGGTCTTTTTTTGCAGTCCAACCACAGTTTTTTCGATAGCCTCGCTGAAATCCTGCTGTTCAACACTTTTCCGTCCGGCACGGACGGCGAGCAATGCCGCTTCGTTCACAATGTTGGCAAGGTCGGCACCAACGAAACCCGACGTCCTGCGGGCAATAGCAGCCAAATCGACACTGCCGCCCAATTTAACCGCCTTCGAGTGTATCCGCAGTATCGCTTCACGCCCCGAAAGGTCGGGGCGGTCGACCAGAACCTGCCGGTCAAAACGCCCGGGGCGCAGCAAGGCCGGGTCCAGCACATCGGGGCGGTTTGTCGCCGCCACAATGATAAGGCCGGAAGTCCCATCAAAGCCGTCCATCTCGACGAGCAATTGGTTCAATGTCTGCTCACGCTCGTCATTGCCGCCCGCGATGCTGTTTATGCGGCTTTTGCCGATGGCGTCCAGTTCGTCAATAAAAATTATGCAAGGTGCTTTACTTCGCGCCTGTTTGAATAAATCACGCACACGCGCCGCACCCACGCCCACGAACATTTCCACAAAATCCGCGCCGCTCATGCGAAAGAAAGACACCCCAGCCTCTCCCGCGACAGCGCGGGCAAGCAGAGTTTTTCCCGTACCCGGCGGCCCCACCAACAGTACGCCTTTCGGGATTTTTCCACCTATGTCCGTGTATTTTTTGGGGCTTTTGAGAAAGTCAACCACTTCGACAAGCTCTTCTTTAGCCTCGTCAACGCCAGCGACATCGGAAAAACGAGTCTTTATATCGCCTTCCGCGACAATCACCGCGCGATTCTGTCCGACAGACAAAACATTTCCGCCCAAATTTCCCATGCGCTTCATCAAAAAGCGCCAAATGAAGAAGAAAAAAGCTATCGGCAGAACCCAGCTAAAAATTATATTGAGAATAGCGCTTCCCTCACGCGAAACGCCGAAGTAAGCTACACCTTTTTCGTCCATCAGCGAGATAATACTTGGGTCGTTGATGGCCACGGCGCGGTAAACGTTATCCGTTTTAGCGGAATACATCTGCGGCAGCGGGGGTTTTTTTGAATTATTAGCGTTTTCGGGCTGCGTATATCCTATAAAATAGGAATCCGTCAATTCGACGCGCTTAATTTCTCCTGATATAATCTTGTTTTTGAACTCGGAATAGTCAATCGTCGGGTTGACCTTGTTCAAAAAAACATAGTTGAACAGGCTCATCCCCAAAATCAATATAACTATGTAAGTTATGGAAAACTTCCAGCCGCCAAATTTTTTAGGGTCACCAAGATTAGGCCCGTTTGGACCGCCAAAGTTGAAAACCGGGCCGCCGCCGTCTTTTTTTCGTCCGCTTTTACGGCCGCTGTCGCTCATGTAAATCTCCTTAAAAAATGCGACACGCCTGACTCGAACAGGCCACCTACGGCTTAGAAGGCCGTTGCTCTATCCAGATGAGCTAGTGTCGCGTTAGGGACACGCTGAAAAAACAGCCGACCCGGCAATTCTTTAGCGTTTAATCCGTCTGAATTAGAATTTCTGAATAATCCTATTTACTATACAATAAATGAAACTTTTATGGAAGGATAACCCGCGGGCGCATCCCGCGGGTTTCAAGCACAAATACGGTAGGTGCCGGATAGTTATAATGTTCTTGAAAGTTCAACTAACCCGACGCGGTCTTTTCTGAAACGTTCTTTAAGCAGGCCGGACGCTTTATCCGCTTTGTCTTCATAGACAAACGCGACATCAAGTAACATGGCTTTAAGCTGCAAACGCGATTCCATATAATCCAAATTATTCTGCAAATCGGGAATAATCAGTATTTGCCCGGGTTCTATTTTATCGGGATCCACAGCGATTTTATCAGGGTCCGCAGCGATACTCTGCGAGGCAAACATTATCAACGGGAAATAATACCCACCGTCCTCGCCGTAAAACTCCCGTGCGATTCCGGTCAGAGTGTCTCCGTCCTTAACAACGTATTCTTCCGCGCCTTCAAGGTTAATTCTGTTATAATTGCCGTAAATAGCCAACAACTCCGCTTCCGTATTTTCCGCATTTTCTGTTTGCGTGGGCGAGCTTTTGCATGACAATGCGATAAGCACAAAAAAAAGCGCCGCCGCTCCGCGTAATACCTTATCCATTTTATTTCTCCTAAATAATGGACTTGTTCGACAACATTATTAGCTGTCTTTCAAGTCATTTTTTAGCGGTTGTTGCTTAGAAACTGAAGTTTCTAAGCAACCCTAATTTTTTCCGGCAGCTCATACAAGCTCCGGTAAAGGCGAAGTTCGCGCAACAAAAATCATAAACTCGGCCCGCGTATAAGTTGAGCCTAATTCCGCCCTCGTCATTACACACTCGGCTCAAGGCTTGCGCATTGAGCCGAGTGCGTGAGCAAAACTCTTGGCGAGTCCTACTCGATAATGGCGACTATGTCTGCCATTTTCACGATAAGATGTTCAACTCCGTCCACCTTGACCTGACTACCGGCATACTTGTCATACATGACTTTCTGTCCGGCACTTACAGTAACCTTCTCTTTCTCCGTTCCAGGACCTACAGAGACTACTGTTCCAGTCTGCGTTTTTTCCTGCGCGGTGTCAGGAATTATGATTCCGCCCGCGCTCTTCGTTTCAGCCTTTTCGATTTTGACAAGAACACGGTCTGCCAAAGGTTTAATAGCCATAGCTACCTCCAAATTGTGAAATGATTTAATATATAGTTGTAATCTATCAAACATATTTGATACTGTCAATTATGCGAGTTATAAGGGCGGATGTTCTGGGATTTTGCGCGGGCGTTAGACGCGCTGTCAATCTGGCTGCGTCCGCCGCGGAAAAACGCGACAAGCGGCTTTTCATGATAGGGCCGTTGATACACAACGGGCGCGCGCTCAGAGAACTGGAAGAATTGGGATTTTCGACGCTGGACGAGGCGGAACTGCCGGAAACACTTTCAAACTCAATCGCCGTGATTCGGGCACACGGAACGGGGCCGCGCACAAGAGAGGAACTTTCGCGGCGCGGCGCGGAGATAGTCGACGCTACCTGCCCGAAAGTCCGCGAAAGTCAAATTAAAGCCTGTGAGTTATACAAAAAAGGCGTTCAGCTTTTCATTGCCGGAGAGAAAAAGCATGGAGAGGTGCGCGGAATACGGATGTTCGCGCCAAACAGCGTTGTTGTAGAAAACAAAGACGATGTTTTAGAGGCGGCAAAAACACTTTTGGCAAAAGAAACTCCCCTAAAAACGGCGGTAATCGGACAGACAACGATTTCGGAAACGGAATACCAGTCAATATGCACGGAACTGAAGCGATTTTTTCCAGATTTAGCAGTTTATAACACGACTTGCGCCGCGACAAAGGCGCGTCAACACGCGCTTG
The DNA here is from genome assembly GCA_031255655.1 of Spirochaetaceae bacterium. GTDB lineage: Bacteria > Spirochaetota > Spirochaetia > Treponematales > Breznakiellaceae > JAIRMY01. The sequence goes on from JAIRSB010000247.1 coordinate 4,886, forward strand.
CCGAACTTTGCGCCAAAGCGGACGCGCTGATAATCGCGGGTGAACGCGCCTCCTCCAACGCGAGGCGGCTGCTTGCCGTTGCCGAAAAACACGGAAAACCGGCGTGGATAGTCCGCGCCGCCTCCGAAATTCCCGACAATCTCACCGGCTTCGATACAATAGGCTTGTCCGCCGGCACCTCTACACCGGACGCTCTCATCAACGAAATCGAGCGGGAAATCAGTATTCGCCGTTAGCCGCAGAAGTCAGCAATTTTCCGTTTACAGCGCCTCAACTTGTAAAATACCGACAGACATAACGCCGGACAGAACATTCGTAATTGTGAGACACCATCTCTCACGTCATTGCAAACCCGTCAGGGCGAAGCAATCCAGAAGAGGAAGGCATCGGGGGTGGCTCGACCGTACTGTCGGGGGTGGCTCGACCGTACTGTCGAGGGTGGCTCGACCGTACTGTCGGGGGTGGCTCGATCGTACTGTAGAGGGTGGCTCGATCGTACTGTAGAGGGTGGCTCGCTCGTACTGTCTGGGGTGGCTCGACCGTACTGTCGGGTATGTTTTTTGATAGAAGAGGGCTTTAATGCGAAAGGAAGGAACCCCAACGCGCCGCGCGCGTTGGGGTTTATGGAAGCGAGTTTTGTTAATTTCCTACATATTCAATTTTGAAAGACCCGTTGCCGTACATGGTCGATGTGCCGTTCACTTCTTCGATGAAGCCCTCGCCTACATGATTGTCGCCGCCGCCGCCGGAACCGGATATCTTGCTATTTATTACCGCGTCTCCGCCGATGTAGCCGCCACCGCCGCCGCCGCCGCCTTCCCATTTATAACCATTTGTCTTGGATCCATTGGGGCCGTCGGCGCCATATCCGGCTTGGCCATCTACGGTTTTGCCATAGTTGACTTCCGAGTTATTAGCATACTGCCCTAATGACCAGTTGTTAACTACCACAATCGGAGAATACTGGCCTGATTTTTCGCTCATATAGCTGTAAGGAGCACTAAGGCCGCTAGGATATGAATAGCTTTTAGTTGTTACATTGCCCGGAGCCTCCGCTGTCTCGCCGAATTTTACCGCCGGAACAGGCTCGGAGCCGGCGTCGCCGCCAGGTATCCCCATACTTGGACCGCTACCGTTATTCGGTCTGGGAGCTGCCGCCGCTCCGCCTCCGCCTCCGGCCACAAGAATGCGGTTTCTGCTTTCACCCTCGTCGAGATACACTTCTGTCGCGCCGCCTCCACTGCCGGCGGAGGTGGTATAACGAACGTTGCCTTCATTATAACTACTCCCGCCTTTGCCACCGTTAGGCCAGCCGCCTGCTCTTTCGTTCATTAAATCCTTATCGCTAGCGACAACAAT
>JAIRSB010000137.1 GCA_031255655.1 Spirochaetaceae bacterium
GGAATGACCCCGTTTGAATATAAACAAGCTGATACCTATTTTTACTTTTACCCCTTTGCCGTCATCGACATCAGCCTTGCCGTCAAGGTCGGCGCGGAAACCATTCCCGAATGTACGACCACCCGTTTTTACGATTCCTGCCTGATCGGTATTGAGGACAAAGCGATTGCTTCATTAGGCGCAATCACCGGGCGAGTTTTCGGACGGAACGGAAAACAGATTGGCAGTCAATTATGCTACGAAGTTATGACTGAGCGGGACGGCGCGGGCAAAACGGAGTTGTATGCCACTTGCGTGGTAAACTATAACAAGCCGGAAATCAATGACGGTTGGAATTATCTTTACAACATATGGCTGTCGGCCAGTATGTTCGAGGAATCCGGCAACGCCTATTTTGAGGAATACGTCTTTCAAAACGGCAAGCCACGAAAATTGAAGCTGTATCTTCCCGTGAAAAAGCGCAAAATGGACCAGCACATTACAATAACGACCGTGCCCGAAATGTCATTTATCATTGCGCGGGAAAGCGGATATAACGCCGAACGCAAAGCATCGGAAAAGGTGATGGCTTATTTACAGGAATATCATCCTCTGCTTGTCCGAAACGCGCGGAAGTTTTATGTGAGTTCTTACGGCGATGTTTGCGAGTGCGGGATGGAGTGCGGCGGCGGATTCGCATTGCCGAACGACAGCGGGTTAGAGATTGTTTTTATTCCCGCCGGCCAATATGCCGTACTGCCGGACGACCGCTTGGGCGATATGCGTATGGGCGGCGCGAAAATGGATTTGTGGCTGCATAACAACAGTATTGCCCACGAGAACGAGCCTGTTTTCGCGGTTTATGAAACCAGCAATGGTAAATACGACGCCGATAATATCCGCATGAATTTATACAAGAGATTGAAATTTGACAAAAACGGATAACGCAAGAGCGTTTGATTGAGATAGAATTAAATCATCCAAAACAAGGAGGATGAAACGATTATGAGCGAACCGTTAAGAAAACCCAAACAAAGCCCGGAGAGCTATAACCCAAAGAACAAACCGGAGATTTTGAACATGATGGAAGAAAGCGCGGGTAAATTCAAAATGAACAATGCGTATCAAGTGAAAACCGCCAATGGCGGCAGTTATATTGATAATGTTCCTATGCTCAAATGGGGTGAATGGAAGGATAATACTTATTGCGGCTGCATGACTGCGCTTTTTGACGCTGCTGGGATTTCCGTATCTTATGAGGAGTTGATGGGGCTATCCGGCGTGTGTTGGCAGATAATCATGCGCGACGACTGGGATCCAAGTAGTCAAATGCCGCAAAACGGTAAGCTATGCGAAAAGAACATCGGCGACGCGCTGGGTATTGATGTCTATTCGATTGGTGACGAAAACCAAATCGCGGAGCAGGTAAAAAAGAACATTGACAGTGGGATTCCGGTGTTGATGGTCGGAGGCAGAGGCGCGCCGGAGTGGACGCTCCTTTGCGGGTATACTGTAGAGAACGGGCAGGACAAATATTTCGGACGAACTTATTTTGACTGCCAACATTATAAACCTACAAAAGAAACAATAGAAAACCAGTCACCCATCGTTCCAGAAAACGAAATATTTACGGATAACCGATATTTTTGTTTTAATGGGTTTCCCGGTTGGGTGCCGGGTGCGCTGACGCGCTTTTACGATAAGAAGTGCAAACCGATTTTGCGAAAACAGGCGTTGAAAGTTTCCCTTGAAACGTGCATAACGATGTTTGAGCAGAAGTCGACGGAATCGCACAAATTCGGCTATGACGCCTATGATGTGCTGATTTCCGGTTTTGAATTAAATGACGAGGATTATAAGAAAACGTGCGGGAACGACTGTTATCACATAGGTTCTTTGTTAGATGCCCGCTGTGCGGCGAATGTATATCTCGAATTAAGCGTTGGCTTACTGGACGAACGAAACCAAACGAAACTGGCGGAAGTCGCAAAACTGTATAAGAATATAACTGATAATATGCTTGCGGCTGTCCCCTATAATGAAACTACGCCTGTTTTTAACGGTACACCGGACTTCACCACAGCTACATTAACCGTAGCGCAGAGGCGGAAGGATATAGCGGCGGCTTTGAGAAAAAATAAGGAACTGGAACGGGAAGCGCGTGTGATTATCAAGGGTATTTTGGATCATTGGGACGATTAACGATTTATAAACTTTTACAAAACCTGCCGGGTACAATATCTCGGCAGGTTTTTGTTTCTATCGCGCTGTATCCGTCGCGTCCGCTGGGGGAGGGCGACGCGGTCAGCGTTATCTTCTTTGTGGCCGCTCTCGTCAGTCTGCGCCGTCTGCTGCGCGAGGTGCGGCGCGGACTGAGTATTTTTGCCGATATTACGCCACGATCCACCCGGTGATATTGCGCTCGTCTTTGTCGAACGCGGCGCCGATTTTGACTATTTTGCGGCTTTCGGCGTCGTAGGGGATGGCGTAGCCCCTGTCGTCTATCTGCGCGAGCGCTTCCTCGGCTGTGCCGCTTAGTTTGAACTCGAATACATATACCGCGTCCGCCATGCCGACCACCATGTCCGCGCGTCCCCTGTGGCTGTGCAGTTCCGCCTGCGTGTACTGCCCTATCAGTGTGCATGTCAGATAGAACACCAGAT
>JAIRSB010000030.1 GCA_031255655.1 Spirochaetaceae bacterium
AAATAAACTATGATGTATACTAACTTGTTCCTAAAGATTGGCGATTATGCGGAAGTTCCAAAAAATCGAGCTTTCGCGTAAAAACCAAGTTTTGAAAATATACGTTGAAGACGCTTCGAAAACCCTCGCGAACAGAGTGTAAACGCTGTACCGCACATGTGCTTTGTTCACAAAACTCGATTCGAACAAGTAAAATTATTTAAATGCGGGGTTAACAGCATTTTGTTGGACATCGCTACTTTATCCGTTGCTGGAGCTTATGTAAAACGCTTCCGGCAGCGTAAGATCAGACAGTGTTGCGAATAAATTTAAATACAAGAGTTTATTAAGGAGAAGTAATTATGGCGGATGCAATGACAAACAAACGGCTTATCGGCGTGGTTGTTCCGGTAGGCGCTTTACGAAGCAAGAACGGTATAGGTGTCGGGGAATTTCCGGATCTTGTGGACTTTGCGCGGTTTTGCAAAAAGACTGACATCGGACTAATCCAAATCCTGCCGGTGAACGATACCGGCTACGAAAGCTCGCCGTACAGCGCATTGTCGGCATTTGCCTTGAATCCGTTGTATTTGAGAATACAAGATATGGAAGAAGCGCAGTCATACGAAAGCGAATTGGATGCCATAAAAGTCAAATTTTCTAATGAAATCCGCTTTCCATACTACAAGATGGCAAAAGCGAAAATGGAATTGCTGCGAAAAATTTTCAAAGAAAACTTCGACAAAATCGAGCGGGACACTACCTTAAGCGTGTGGATTAAGAAAAATGAATGGGTAAAAACGTACTCCGTTTTTCGTAGATTGAAAGAAGCGAATGAAGAAAAAAGCTGGAAGGAATGGAAAGCTTTCCAAAAAGTCAATACCAAAGATATTGAAGCTCTGTGGAATGACCCATTGCGCAAGAGCGAAAACTTATTTTGGGCGTGGCTTCAGTCAAACCTTGAAAAACAATTCAAGGCGGCGGCTGAAGCGGTCGCGGCTATGGACATAATACTCAAAGGTGACATTCCGATACTGATGAATCTGGATAGCTGCGATGTTTGGTCGCATCCGGAATACTTTCATCAAAGTCTCTCGGCCGGCGCGCCGCCTGATATGTATAGTCCGGAAGGGCAAAACTGGGGCTTCCCTATATATAACTGGACTGCGCAGGCAAAGGACGATTATATTTGGTGGCGCGCTCGCATAAAGGCGGCGGAAAAATACTATAAAGCATTTAGGATCGACCATGTTTTGGGATTTTTTAGAATTTGGGCTACAAGCAGATGTTATAATTCGGCGACAATGGGACGCTTTATCCCTTATGTCCCGATAAAAAAACAAGATTTACAAGAATTGGGTTTTGATGATGCCAGAATCCGCTGGCTTACTTTACCCCATATTCCCACCCACGAAGTTTGGGACGCGCTGCACCGGCAAGGTGGCTGCACAGAAAACGAGGTGCACCGCGTATTTGAGCTCGCGCTAGACCGAATAGGCAGCGAGGAGTTATGGCTTTTTAAAAAAACAATAAAATACGACGCGAATATAGAGGCACTGAACATACCAGATGTCGCTAAAAACTTTTTAATAAAAGAATTAAGTGCCCGCGTATTTTTGGAGTACGATACTGATGTCTATTCCTGCATTTGGACATACCAGACATCTCGGCAATATGCTTCGCTTTCTGACAAAGAGCGCGAATGCCTCGAAAAATTTTTGGCGGAAAAACATGAAATTGCTGAAAAAAGGTGGGAAAAAGACGCGAAAAAGATACTTTCTGTCCTTACAGAAGGCTCTTCGATGGTCGCCTGTGCCGAAGATTTGGGGGTCCAAACCGAATGTGTGCCGCGTATTCTCAATAAACTAAAGATTTTTTCTCTAAAAGTCGTGCGTTGGGAGCATGATTGGAGCTTGGAAGGACACCCTTACATCCCTTACGGTGAATATCCTGAACTTTCGGTATGCACAACATCGGTTCATGATAGCACTACACTGCGTCAATGGTGGAATGACGAAGCCGATCAGGAATTGTTTGCCGCTTTTAACGGAGCACCTTCGTTGCCAAAAAGCTATAACCCGGGAACGGCGCGAATCTTTTTACGGCAGGCGGCGTCTGCCCGTTCCCGCTGGCGGATTTTACCGCTTATCGATATGCTGCATCTTACGCCGCGTTGGTACGCGGAAGATCCCGATTCGGAACGGATAAACATACCGGGTACATCTAACGAATTCAACTGGACATGGAGACTGCCGGCTGACATTGAGGAACTGGAAGAAGAAAAGGAACTCATAAGCGCTATTAAGGAACTCAGCGCGGTTCCACCTGCGTCTTCACAAAAAAAATCTGCGGATATTGATACGAAACAAGCGTAATTATGGTACTATTTTGCGTTTTGTGGCTGCCGGTTTTTTACCTGTTTTGGCTGACACTAAGACCGGCGGGCAGTAATTCGGGAGAGTTATACGCGCTTTTTGTCGGTGGCATGGCGGCGCTCGCTCGTTTTTTTATCCCCTCAATTATTGATCCTTACGGCTTTGAGATTTGCAGATATTTAAGCGCGTTCATGGACTATACGAGTCTGCCTGTCTTATTTCCAATGATTGCCGCGAAACTCATAAGGCGCTTTTATCCACGCTGCGGCATCACGGACTACATCGGTTTTACTTTGCTTGCGCTTGTTCCGGCCGCGCTCGTCTCTTCCATTGTTTGGAGTGCGAACCATGACATCCTGCGCCTCGTATTAACCCCGCTTCTATGGACAGCGCTTGTTTTGGTGTTTTATCCATTGATACGGTTGGCAGCAAACAACACGTTAGGGCATAAAATCGTCGCGATTTTCGGAACAGTGCTTTACACATTGTTAATTCCGTTTGTTTGGTGGGCGTTCTTTTGCCAAAGAACGCTAATCGGTACAATCTTGTTATTCCCGTCATTTGTGCCTATGATAGCGGTGTGCGCGATATTGCTTAGAAAAAGACATTCGAAAGAAATAAAAGCCGGATTTGTTCAATAGAGTTGTTTAGAAACTTCAGTTTCTAATTCCAAACAATAACTGCTAAAAAATGACTTGGGAAACAGCCCACCGAGTCGTCGAACAAAACCAGTGATATTCGCGGTCTAAACAGTTCTTTGTATTCGGGCAGTATTATAAACGCCTAAAAGGTAAAATTTGAGCGAGCCCAAAAACAAAAAAAATAGAAATAAATTGTCGGAAATTTTTTTAAAAAATCGACGCAAGGCGGTTTTGATAGTGATGTTAGGTCTTTGCCTAACAGTCGTTGTGGATTTCACCATTACAAAACTTGTGCGGCGCACCTTTGTATTCTATACGCCCGATACGGGGCACGAAATAGTGGAAGAGCGCATGATAGCGTACACGGGTTCATTGGAAACTGATATGAGCCGCTATGTCGAAGAGGCTATTTTGGGCCCGCTTTCATTAGAAACTGTACCGCTTTTAAGCCGCGGCTCGCGCTTGGAGTCTCTTTTACTACGAGAAAACATAGTTTATTTAAGCATTTCTGAAGAAGCCGCCATTCCGCCTCCGTCGGGACAACTTTCTTACAATCTCACAACCATGAAAGATGGTTTACGCCGTAATTTTCCAATCATAAAAGAAGTTCGTGTTTTCATAGCCGGAAATGAAATACTTACGGAATAGATATATCATGCCGATAATTGAATAACGTTGTCTTGGAACTAAAAATTTCTGACAGCAGCCGTTAAAAAAACAGTAGATTTGGCCAGCGTTTTGAATGGGATTACCCATGAAAAACGCGCGAAATCGTATGTAATTGAGTAAATGAGACAGCTTGCGGGCATTGACATTTTCTCGTGTTTACCGGCACAATAAACTAGGTTCGTTGCCTGCGTTGGGCGGGTTTTATTAAATAGAATAACGGAAAGGAGCAATAAATGAAACGGTTATTCGTTTTTGTCGCTTTTAGTTTAGCGGCTTTGGGGACTGTGTTTGCGGATGAAAATGTCCTCATTGATTTTTCTAAGCTTGTGCCAGATATTCTTTTGGAGCAGGATCACCCACAGAACCGTGAGACTGTTATGGATTATTCCAATAGAGCGGGTACTGGTTATACGGCGGATCAGAGGGCGGAGATGAAAACTTCGTTGGCGATTCCAAATTGGATAGTTAATTTGGCATCCTCTTCGCGCACTGTTGAAAATGACGTTAATAGTTATACGAAAGTATCGACGTCAAGGCAGTTTGAGAATGTGTTAGGTGTTAGGGTGCATTTCCCGGTGGCCTCTTATAACTCATACGCATCAATAAAGCCGCCATTCGATATTCCCGCCTATGAGTTTTCGACTGTGGACGAGCAGGGTGTAGTTACCCCCCCGGGTGAGGGCGTTAACTTTAGTGAACCGACTCGTTTTGAAGACGGGCACGGCGTTCTGAAAAATGTGGGTGCTATAAAATCAATGGCAGTGCGAGCTTACGGCATCAACGCTCCTCATTCAGTTTCAGCAGTCCTGATTGACGGGAATGGGAGAAGTCAGACTATATTTTTAGGTTATCTTGATTTTGATGGCTGGGCAACGCTTGCATGGGATAATCCTCAGTATATAAATGATGTTCGTGCTCGTACCCTTCGTATTTATCAACTCTATCCGTCGTTTGCTCCTTATGTCCGTTTTGGTGGTTTTATTATCCAGCGTGACGGTGCGAGTGAAGGGGGCGACTTTGTTACCTATTTCAAAGATGTTAGCTTGGTGTATGATAAAGCCCAGCTTGAAACTGAAAGAGATATAGATGACGAATCGGAGTGGGGTATAGTCCGCGAGCGTGAAGCCGCAAGGCATGACAGAGAATTCAAGAACTTCGGTAAAAGTGAAGTTTGGCGTTATGTAGAAGGTGAAAAGAAAGCACCTGAAGCTTACTTTACTTTACGTGTCGGTGAGCAAGAGGAGCAGGCACCGGAGGCAGCAGTACAGTAAGTCTTAACAGTGGTTTAGTCATAGAGACAAACCCTGACAGCGGCCATAGATTCTACGGCCGCTGTAATCTTTTATAGTTACTTTTGTTTGGGTGGGCTTCAATTTAAATAATTGAAGTGTAAATGCTCACAGCGAAAAAAATGTCCGAAGTTTTACTTCGGACATTTTTTTCGCTGTGCGATTTTGCGTATGTAGTGAAGTAAAAATGTGTCAAATAACACTGGATAAAAATGTCCTCCAAAAACAGTACGACGCTGATTTTGCGGCTTGTGAGCAAATTGTAAAAGAATTGGAAGTATATTTAGAAGAATTGCTTTCATATATGTCGTCAAATTTGACAATCAAAGGGCGTGTAAAAAGTTTTCAAAGTTTTTTCAAAAAATACTTACGCTATCTATCCGAAATTTCCGGTGATGAATCGCCTGTCATACCGGATCAGATAGGTATAAGGATTGTTTGTCCATTCATCGAGGATATTAACTCCGTTGAAAAGACAATAAAAAACAGTTTCGAGCTTATAGAGCTTGAACGCAAAGGCTCTACCTATTCGTTCAAGGAATTCGGCTATGAGTCGTTGCACTTCTTGGTGCGTATTCCCGACAAAATAGGCGGCGGATACTCGAAGGTCTGCGGCGGGACTTTCGTGGGCGATATCGTCGAAATTCAAGTCCGCACGATATTGCAAGATGCTTGGGCGGAAGTGGAACACGAATTGGTATACAAGGCCGAATTCCGCCCGTTTGATTATCCAATGAAGCGTAAATTAGCGGCTATAAACGCTAGTCTTTCTCTTGCCGATACTATATTCCAGGAAATTCGCACGTATCAGCGTCATTTTAACGAGCAGTTAGGAAAACGCAAGGAATCTTTTTACGATAAAGTTGAACAAAATGCCGATTCTTTTTTGTTAGATAAAGTCGAGCGTAAGGAGACTTGTAACGAACTTGTTTTGAACAAAACGAATACGACCATTGATGATTTGCTGCTAAACGCGCTTTACTCTCATAATCGCGGAAACTTTTCTGAGGCCATTTCTTATTATTCAAACATTTTAAGTCTTACGTCGGATAACAATACCTCCTCATTGATACATAAACACCGCGGCATGGCTTTTTTCGCGCAATCGTTGTACGAAGAGGCAATAAAAGACTTTAATATGTCGTTCCAGTTTAACGAAAAATCATATCAGGCAGCGTATTACTGCGGTGTTGTGCGTCTTGTATTGCAGCAATACGAGGCCGCCATTGATGATTTTACCGCTTCTATAAAAATAAACGCTTTTCAGCCCTATTGTTTTTACCGCCGTGCCGAAGCCTATTATCATTTAGAAGATTATCCGCAGGCGCTTTCAGATTGCGAGGCCGCGCTTGCTTTAGAACATGACCTTAAAGGCGCGTTAAAATTAAAAAATATGCTTCTTTCAAAGCTGAAAATGTAACACGCTAGTTTAGTAGCAGCGCGACTTCTTTCGCGGAAGCGCAGCGTAATGCTTTTTGCGCGAGTTTTTGGCACTCGGCAAAAGATTTTTCACAGATCGCACGTTTGACATCAGGGATGGCCGCCGCGTTCATGCTAAACTCGTCTAAGCCAAGTCCGGCAAGCAATGCCGTAAATCTTGTGTTACCTGCCATTTCTCCGCAGAGCGATACGGGCTTTCCTTTTTTATGGGCTGCGTCTATGGTCATCTTTATGAGGCGTAGAATGGCCGGATGTTCCGGACGTGCAAGATAGTTTACTTTTTCGTTGCCGCGGTCTACGCCAAGCGTGTATTGAATCAGGTCATTGCTGCCTATCGAAAAAAAATCGGATTTTTTTATCAATTTGTCTGCGACAAGAGCGGCTGAAGGCGTCTCTATCATTGTGCCGGCAAGAATAGAGTCGCTGTAAGGCTGTTTTTTCACAGCGCAGTCCGCTTTTGCTTTTTCCAGAAAACCAAGGGCCTGTTCTAGTTCCTCAACTCCTGAAACAAGTGGGAAAAGTATTCGAACCTTCCCATAGACAGAAGCCCGCAGGATAGCGCGCAACTGTGTCATGAAAACATCAGGCATAGAAAGGCTGACGCGGATGGAACGCCATCCCAAAATAGGATTTTTTTCGGGTATGTCTTGTGATAAGGCGGGAATTATTTTATCGCCGCCGGCGTCAAGCGTGCGTATTGTTATCGGCAGTCCGTTTGCGGATTTTAGCATTTCGCTATAAGTGCGGTATTGTTCTTCCTCATCCGCCGTCTTTCTGTTGGCTAAAAAAGTGAATTCGGAACGGTAGAGACCTACCCCTTCCGCGCCGTTTTCTATGGCAGCTTTTAGTCCGTCCGGAGTTTCCGTATTTACTTTCAATATGAAACGTTTGCCGTCTGTTGTCTTAGCATTTTGTTTATTCTGCGATTTTATAGTTTTCAACCGCGCATGATACTCTTTGATGGTTTTTTGGTATAACGAAAGTGCGCCGCTGTCCGGCTCGATGAAAACTAGGCCTTTATTGCCGTCCACAATCAGTGTATTGCCGGTCTTTATCCGCGTGGAACCGTGTTTAATGCCTGTTACCGCTGGAATTCCCAAAGAACGCGCGATTATCGCTGTGTGCGATATATCGCTGCCTGAATCTGTTACGATGGCTTTTACAAAATTCTTGTCCATGGCTAGGGCTTGTGAAGGTAAAATGTCTCGTGCCACAACTATTACCGCCTCGGTAAGTGCGGCAAGGGAATGGCGTTGAATGGAAAGCAGTTTACTTAGCAGCTCTTGTGCCATATCTGAAATGTCAGATGCCCGTTCTCTGAAATTCGCATCCGGCAGCATTGATAATTTATGTATGATATTCTGCGAAATGTCCCAAATTACGCTTTCAAGGTTTTGTTGTTTTTGTTCCAGTGTGTTTTTAATACTTTCATGAAATTCGATGTCTTCAAACATAAAAAGGCGCGCTTTCAGTATATTGTGCTGTTCACTGCCGGACATGGTTTTTGTGAGTTTTTGACGGATTTCATCTGTTATGGTGGATGTTGCGGACAAAAAGCGTCCCCATTCTTTGGTTATTTGCTCCCGTCTAATTTTATATCGTGGTATTTCCGGTAGAGCGTTCTCTAAATAAACTAAAGCTTTGCCGATAACCGACCCGCCTGATGATGGGATGCCTTCAAGCTCTATCATTTGTTCAAATTGTATAGCAAAGCGGAATTGAAGACAAGGCGTGTGGCACT
>JAIRSB010000128.1 GCA_031255655.1 Spirochaetaceae bacterium
TAACAATGTCTCACAAGCCGAACGTCTGATGCGTATTGAAAAAAAAGAAAAATTAAAAAAGCAGACTTTGAAAATCTACCGTCTCCAGTTAAAACATAGTCGGGATTTATGGTATTTACCCCCCCCCCCCCCCTGAATATAATGCAGAAGACCGGTCTATAAAAGCCTCCACCGCGTAACCGTTCCTTTTTAACGCTTTGTATATTCCTCTTCCGTCCCGCCCCGCTCCCCAAATATAAATTTTTTTATTCAAAAATAGTTTATCCAATTCCTGTTTTGTATAAAAATGTTCCGGTAAAACGCACTGCGCGTTTTCAGATTTTACATTTCCCATCATTCCAAATCCTCCTGCGTATCCGGCGAAGACCCGCCTATCATTGAGCTCAATAACCCATATCTATTTATACTTTTACTTTCCACACATGGAAGCCGTTATTTATCATAATTCCAAATTTCGCATCGCGCCTTTTACAGGCCGCACCGCGCCTCAACTCTCGGAATCCCGCACGACGAAAGTGACGACGCGGTATTCCAATAACTGCAGGATCTCCAAAACAGCATTTACTCGGACAAAAGGGACATTCCTGTCCGCGATTATATGAATCCGCGTATCCGGAGCGGTACGATAAAGCTCTCCAACTTTGTCTTCAACCTCGCCCAGATTCGAGGCCAAGCCGTCCAAATAAACCACGCCGGATTTATCTATCCACAACTCAAGATTCCTGCTGTCATTTACCCGTTTTGCGGCTTCGGCAGACTCAGGATAATCTATTTTTACTTCGCGGCGATAATTTATCAATGAAACTAGCATTATAAAAATTAAAAGCAGAAAAGCGACATCCGACATCGCGTTCATAGGAACTATGAAAGGCCGCCGCCCGCGTGAAAAATTCACTTTTCGTCCCTTTGCATCTTAAAAGAAAACGACTCAATTTTTAACTTTTGAGCAATCTCTACAAAAGAGACAACACTCTGCCACGGCGCGTCAGGCGAAACCGTTAAAACCAGCGCGATATTAGGATTAACAGCCACGCCGACAAGAATTGCACGTTCAGCCGCCCTTATATCTATAAACTTCCCGTCTGAAATAATACGCCCGGCCCCGTCCAACTCATAACGCATAATATCATTTTTTGCTGCCAGTCTAGTCGAATTCTTAGCCGGCAAATTCATCAAAAAACCCTTATTAACATTAAAACCGGCAATTACGATAAAATAAATTATCAACAAAAACGCAATATCGCTTGTAGACGAGCTATCCTCGAATTTTCTTTTTGTGCGGCGTTTAATGAGCACTACTTGCAAGCTCCAAAATAACTTCAGAACAAGACTTCTCCGCGTCCGCTGCGAAATTATCTACAGCGTGCGTCAAAAGCGAATTAGCAACCATCGCAACAATAGCGATTATAAGCCCAAAAACAGTGGTAATAAGCGCCTCATAAATACCATTAGCGACAATCTGCGCGTTCACCTCCGCCGCCTCCGCGATAGACTTAAACGCACCTATCATGCCAGAAACAGTCCCCAAAAAACCCGTAAGCGGCGACAATGAACCAAGCGCGGTAAGAAAATCAAAGCCATTTTCAAGATCGTTAATACAATTTTTAGCCTCTGTTTCCGCGGCCTTTTCCATAAAATGTTCAGACTGCCCCGCGTGCTTAAACAATGCGAGCAATATCCGCGCGCCCATAGAGCGCCTTGTCATCTTACTTAGGTAGACTTTTACGCCGTTTATATCTTTATTGCGAACATAACGCATCACAACGGCGTTCAACTTTGTAATGCGCAAGTCATGCGATAATAGATAAACTATCCGTTCCAGCGCCAAAGATACAGTAGCAATAGAAAAAACCAAAAGCGGCCACATAAAAATGCCGCCCATGTTAAAAAAATCTAATAGCAAAAATCCTTTAGACTCGTTCATTGCCTACTATGTTAATCCGTTTCCTTTTTTTAGTTAAGCCCGTCAGTTTAATTAAAAAGAACGCACCCCCTGTATCGCAGAATTTTGTCTTGCGTAAACTCCCAAACTCAAGCCGAAATGCCTCACTTAGAAAATCTTACACCAAATGGTGGGAGATGAGCATAAATAGCATGACGCGGCCAAGCGGCGACTGGACATTACCTCGTCTAGGCACAAAAATAAGCGTGAAATAAAGAAAAGAAGGAACGGAAAGATTGGGAAATAACAGCAAAATTACTTAAAAAGTTCAAGGTAAAAGAGGCGGCATTGTTTGAGGTACCACCATCTGGATTCCCTCGTTACGGCTTTTTTTCCGTTCATATACAACCTCATTTTAACCTCCGGCTTACCGGAAGCGTATTAATTTCGGTTATTTTTTTTATTTCCACAAACACCGCCTTGTATGATGGCGCGGTTTAACGTACAATTAATATGATGTATACACGCCATTTGCTGTCTCGGCGCGACTCGCCGGTTGAAGATGGTAAACCGGTACAAGGGACATGGACGAGCGCTTTTGAAAAAGTGGATCTTCTTGGGATTGACAGGCCGTACCGCTTTCCGCTGCCTGACTGGATTTTAGATTTAAGGCTTAAAGAGTGGCATACATTTACTGCGTGGAATGGGGAAATGTGGCTGGAAGCGACTATTGCGGACTTTAAATTCTTTTGCTTTCTGGAAATCGTTTTTCAGAATAAGCAAAACAAAGAAAAGGCTCGAATTTTTAAGACGCTCCCATTTTCCACGTGGAGGATGCCGCTTAGCCTTAATGACAGCGTTATAGAGCATACCGGCGCGGGTTTCGCGTTCCGCGTGCATGACTTTGCGGCTTCGCGACTCGTAACACTTGATATTTCTGTGGATTCCGCGATAGAAAGACCGGGCTTCACCGCTCAGCTTGAATTTGAGCTTGACGCAAGAAAAGCCGCTCCACTGACGGTGAATATTCTAATCTCAGAAAACCGTTCAATGTATATTTTCAAAAGCTTTTGCGGCGTTAAAGGACAGATAACTTTCGGCGACGGTAATATACTTCTGTCTCCGGAGACAACCAGCGGACTTTTTCAAGACTGTAAAGGCTTCATCCCATACCGAACGTGTTATTCCAACTGCCGCGGATTCGGAGTTGATGCGGCGGGAAGGCATTTTGGTTTTAGTTTGGGCGAGCATATCACGAAAAAACTTAATATGAACAATGAAAACGCCCTATGGCTCGAAGGAGATTTGACGCCGCTACCACCTGTACTCATAACGGACGCAGAACCTGGCGAAATGTTCATTCAAGATTTGGAGGGCATGGTTGACCTGAATTTCAAAGTGATTGAAGACGCGGAGACTACTCTGGATTTTTTTATCACCGGAATGAGGCATAAGAACCCGGTGGGACATTTTAACGGAATGTTAATGACGCGGGATGGCAAAAAACTGCCTATCCGTAACGTGTTTGGTTCTTTAGAACGTTTTGATTTTAAATTGTGAGGAGTTATGGCAAGGAAAGCTATTTACGAACCAGGCGAGCTTGAAAGCACAAAAAAACGGCTTGGAAAGATTGACATCAAAGAAGCGCGGCGCATGCAGAAAATTTTGGGCGGCGAAATAGGAGAAGAGCGCAGCGAGACCACAGCTGTGAAGCAGGAATCGGGCAGGTCCGGCGCATCCGCTCCGGCTTCAAAGCCGAAACGCATAATAGAAATAGCTCCCGAGGCAGGGAGTGAAAAATCCGAATCTACCGGCATACACAAGTTTCAGCGTCAAGACAGTATATCGTATATAGAGCGTGTAAAAATGGACGCATGTTGCGGCAGCAGGGACTACAGCATTAAAACGCCGTGGCAGGTTTTTGTGTCGCGTATATGCTTCTTCAAAACTCCACTAGATAAAGTCAACCCGTGGTTTGTCAAAACACTTCTGAATGAATACTATGAAAAACTTGAATGTGTGGTAACATCCACACGGCTTGTTTTTCCGCGCAACAATAGTGATTTAAGCAAACAGGTAAGAACAACTTCAAAAACCGCGTTTAAGATACTGAATACACTTAGGCAGTGGAAACTTGACGTTGTGATTTCAGAAATTAGCAAGATACAGTCGCGTCCGCGCAATGTGTTTGTAAAAGATTTTGAAACTTTGCTGCGCAGAATTTACTCGCCAATATATATTCTGGGAAAACTGGACATTGAAAGAGATATTAGGGCTTCATTTTCTGTTTTGTATGACATTGCTGTTAAAGAAAATTTCAAAGATCGAAAAATGCTGCAAAATAAAATAGCTGAAGCCGTGCATGCGTGCCATTTTGTATGCCGAGACCTTCACCGCTTGTTGTATCCTCTTTTGATGAAGACTATCGCAACCTACTATCAAGATTATGATTTATTCTTTTATGAAAACGCCGAGAATTATAAAGCCTTCCTAGGTCTAAGTGAAGCCGATCAAATAGTTCCAGATACTATAAAAAATGAAATCGCGGGAAAAGATTCTGATGAGGAAGGACAGGATGGCGAAGCAGAAGAGTCGCTGGAGGATTCACTTTCCGATATTGACGGGAACACGGGGAACAACAGTGAAAAAAAAGCCGCCGAATCAGAAGTAAAAGCGATTTGCCGCGGAATGAAAATACTCGAGACGCTGTTTCCAAAAGCGCCATGGGATAAAATGAGCAATTTCCCGGATTTTTACCCGTATTTTGCGGATGTGGTGGAAATCAAAAAGAATGGAGAATTGATCGCTCCGGAAGATCCAATTCAAATCGCGTTAATACTTTCACAAATTATTGAAGAATTATTGTACGGCTTCCGGTATATAAAATTCAACGACGGATTAAACAGCGGTGATTTTCTTAATTCGATTGTGGATAACTGGCATACAGCTATTCTGGAAAGCTTTGAAAAAAATTACATACCGCGTATCGCGGAATACGCGCACTATTTTGAACATTCAGGACAAAACCGCTCTTCTACATATGCTGTGAACATAGCTTCTGATATTCACTGGCTGCGCCGGTATTATTTTCTGCCAAATTATACTACATTACCCCCGACACCGCCTTCTTTTTTGAAAAAAGATGTCATCGCGCTTTATCCACTGGCACATTCACTGCGCAAAGATTTGTCCGGCTGCGCTTCGGCAATCGAGTCGGCAAACAGAGCAGGCGGCTCGGTTAACAAAACAGAGGTGCCCGGCATAATAAATCCATGGGATGATTACAATTTTGAGGTTGATAATCCTTTGTCAAAGAGACTCAATATGCTGCTTGGAAAATCCCAGCGTAACAATACCTCTCTCATATTTTTCACGCTTGCAATAGTAACAGTGCTGGATAATTACTTGTGCGGCAAAGACAGCACAGCTTATAGCGCAAACAACGAAATCTTATTCCGTCACGTAGAACAAGAAGAAATGAAACCGGTTTTTTGGGTTGAAAAGAAAAAGGGGACATTTGAGATTTTTAAGAAATCAATTGATGAACTTAAAAAAAAGAAATCATAAATGCTCACAATGACAAACAACGGCTATTTATTTATCGGCCCCGATATTAATTCCGATATACTGTTGGATATAATCACCGAAATGGAATACAAAGAGGAATTCTGCGTAGCGCGCAGTTTTTTACCCGCCTTCATAGCGGAACTAATGTACGGAGGCTTCCTCGTCATGTCCACCGGAGTTAAAATCGATGAAAATAATGAAAGATTTATATTACTGCCGAAATATCATTCAACACGCAATGTTTTATTCTTTGACGAACTCCATGTCAGTAAAACCGTTGAACGCATTATGAGACGTGAGAGTACGGAATATGACCTGCGTGTAAACAGCAATTACGATGAAATTGTAAAACATTGCGTCAATCATCACGGCGAAGAATGGCTTACAAAACCTCTGTTAAAAAGCATTCTCCGCATACGGAATGACACGTCCTCTCCCGTGCAGCCCTGCTCATTTGAGCTTTACCATAAAGGCGCGCTTTGCGCCGGAGAGTTCGGCGTCAAAGTCGGAGCAGTGTACACAAGTTATTCCGGTTACCACGAAGAAAATTCTTCAGGAACTATACAGATGATACTGACAGCTAGGTATCTTCAAAAAAACGGCTTCCTATTTTGGGATTTGGGAATGCCGCTGAAATACAAATATAAACTGGGCGCTCATGATGTCGGAATAAAAGAATTTGCCGCTATTTTCAGGTCAGGACGTGATTTACCGGTTAAACTATGACGGCAGAGTTACACGGAATCCGCAAAAGCGCTGATTGGATTTGTTCGACAACCCGGTTGCTTGCCTTCCAAGTCATTTTTTAGCGCTTGTTGTTTAGAAACTTCAGTTTCTAAACAACTCTATTGTAAACAAATGTGTATAGATTTATTTTAGTCATTTGCAAATTTTTACTAAAAATAAATAAAACTACTTGAAATTATTTTATATAAGTCGATAATATATTATGAATAGGGTTGTTCAAATATCAGTTTTGAATGACTTTTGCAGAAGGCGCCGGAATTTTGCTTGCGCGTTCTGTAATGTCTGTAATTGGACAATTCGTTAAACAAATCAAATTATTTTAGTGAGGAGATGTATATGGCAAAGTTGCCGGCAAGTAAAACGCCCAGCGCCGTTTTGAATAAGTACATTGAGGAATTTAATCTTTCTATAAGTCCTTTGGCGCTTGAACTCGGGCAGAATGTAACAACTTTCAAAAAAATTCTTGACGGTTCAAAAAGAATCAGTATTGAGCTGGCCTTGCTTTTAGCAAAAAAATTCGGCACGACAGCCGATTTCTGGATTGATTTACAGAAAAAAGCGGGACTAGCTGAAGCGAAAGCGGACGCGAAATTTCAAAGCCGCCTCAAGGCCTTAAAGAAAGCCGTTAAAGTCGCAAAATCATCAAAAAGTTCTGTAGCCGCCGCCCCGAAAAAACCAGGACGCAAACCTGGTAGAAAGCCAGCCGCCGCCGTTGCCGCCCCGAAAAAAAGGGGCCGCAAGCCCGGCAGAAAATCCGCTGCCCAGAACGCATCGTCAGCATTTTCGCGTGATGATGAAAACTGATCACCGTTAGTTGATGATAAAACTGTTCAAAAACTAGAAGTTTTTGAACAGTTTTTACGAATCTTACCACAAACGGTTTTGCGTTGTAGTAGTTGTAGTGAATGAAATTTACAATTAGCAGCGAAGAAAAAGATACCTTGCTCGCAATTGCTCGTGAGACAATTTTAGCAAAACTTGAAAATCGTTCTCCCGCGCCTGTTTGCGCCCCGTCGGAAACAGGCGCGACGCTTTCGCAAAAACTCGGTGCGTTTGTTACGTTGCATGAAAAAAACGGAGATGAACGGACACTTCGCGGATGTATAGGACGTTTGACTTCTGATGGGCCATTAGAAAAAACAGTACGCGGCATGGCACTGGAAGCGGCTTTCGGCGACCCGCGTTTTCCACCGCTTACAAAGGACGAATGGCCGCGCTGCGATATAGAGATTTCAGTATTGTCGCCCATGAAGTTATGCGCGGATGTTAATTCCATTGAGATTGGTGTTCACGGCTTGTACCTCGTTTTTAGAGGTAGATCAGGCGTATTACTTCCGCAGGTTCCCATAGAACAGGGCTGGAATCCAGCGGAATACCTTGATTACATTTGCCGTAAAGCCGGACTCCCGCGTAAGTCTTATGAAAACACGGAAGCGCGTCTTTATACATTCACCGCGGAAGTTTTTTCAGAGAAAAAATAAACTCATTTTTGAAATTCCGGTTCTCACAAACATTCCACAAAAGCGTAAGCAAGCGGTTTTTATATGCACTACAGTATTGGCGAAGGGAAATGCACACTTCATTTGGGCGGAAACGGAGGGTGCAGAATGCCTTTTTCCGTAACAAAGCCGGTGATAAGAGCGTTATCCGTTACATCAAATGCCGGATTGTATACCTTGACGCCATTCGGAGCCATGCGGCGTTTGTACCATAGTTCTGTTACCTCATTGGGCGGGCGCTGTTCGATAACAATATCCGCGCCAGATGCCGCCGCCGCATCAATAGTAGAAAAAGGGGCACATACATAGAACGGCACGCCGTAATGTTTAGCGAGTATAGCAAGTCCGGAAGTCCCGATTTTATTAGCCGTATCTCCATTAGCGGCGACACGGTCGCACCCTGTAAAAATGATGTTCACCCAGCCGTTTTTCAAAACTTGGGAAGCCATGTTATCGCATATAAGCGTGGTGTCCACACCGTCAGCGACAAGCTCGAAAGCCGAAAGACGCGCCCCTTGTAACAACGGACGGGTCTCATCCGTGAAAACCCGGAAGTTCATACCGCGCTCGCGCCCCAGATGCACGGGGGCAAGGGCAGTGCCGTAACGAACCGCCGCGAGCTGTCCGGCGTTGCAATGAGTGAGGATACCGTCCCCGTTTTTCAGTAAAGTCAGTCCATGCTCGCCAATAGCGCGGCAGACGGCGATGTCCTCATCACGAATACTCATCGCTTCATCACGCAGAGCCTTCTTTACATCACAAAGCGAAAGTGATTTGTTACTGACGGCGGCCTGTTCCATGCGGTCAAGCGCCCAAAAAAGATTAACCGCCGTAGGACGCGCCGAGGCTAAATAATCTTTTGCCGCTTTCAGGCCTGTGTAAAAATCATCCCAACAGTCCGCGTCAAGATTTTTCACCACGATATACAAACCAATCGCGGCGGCAACTCCGATTGCCGGAGCCCCGCGCACTTGCAACGTGTATATCGCGCGGTGAATGTCCTCTAGTTTTGTAAGTCGCAGTATTTCCACATCATTCGGTAATTTTGTCTGATCGATGATCAGCAACGCACCCTCGTCATCGTCCAAACTAACAGTATCGTAATCCATCACGTTTTTATTCATTTGCGTCCTCCGTATACAAGTCCGTGTATAATTTTTAGAAAATATTATTCAACGTGTCTGTTAGACTATCTTTAAAATTATAAGAATTATGTATTTATTAACGCTGCAATTTCTATCCGGTAGTCCTTACCATTGAGTATTTTTCTCACAATATTTTTCGCAATATTATCTGTCAGCGTCATGTATCATCCTTTTGAATTGCCGTAAAAGTATAAAATTGCATTGTTGTATGCTTCAAGTTCTTGATAATTTCTTTTGTCAATTCTATGAAAGCAATGTACCGGATTTATCCAAGTCTACTTAATGCCCGGTGCAGGACGTCCACAAAATCCTGCCCGCGCTTGAAAGAGCAGCGATTTAGAATACAGTCTTTCGCGCAGAGGATATTCACGCGCTCCGCTTCGATACGCTTTTTCTTGTCCGCAATCGACGTAATGTCTTTAACCTGCGCCATGCCTACCGTGCGGCGAATAAGTTCAAGACCAGTACAGGCCGCAGTATCAGATATGATTGACGAAAGATAATATTCGGCAAAACCATCTGTTTTAGCCATCACATCCGTAGCATTTTTAGAGAAAACATTAAGAAATTTTTGTTTGAATAAGTCTATAACCGACATGGCGCTTGTTAAAATCCAATCGCAGAAATCTTTTTTTCCAGCCGCGTTTCCATTGTGCCATGCGAAAAACAGATTCGCAATAACATTGCCGGCATCATAACCTATCGGACCGTAAAACGCGAACTCAGGGTCGAATACCCGCGTCAGGCGCTCATTTCCGACAGCCTTTTCTTTTACAAAAATAGATCCGGTGTGCAAATCACCATGCAGCAAAGCCTGCGCGTTATTCATAAACTCAAATTTTAATTTAGCCGCTTCTAAACGCAGGTTTTCATCGTTGTATAACTCATTTTCCACAAACTTAAGATTTTCAGGCGTTACGCGATTTCGTTTTTTATTGTCGTTGTAAGGTTCCGTGTATACAAGATCTTCAGTGATTTCGCACAATTCAGGATTGATAAAGCGCTTGACTAATTCTTTTTTAGCCTTGTGATCCATCACAATATCTGTTGTATTAATCAAAGTATTCACCATATAGTCTGTGATGTCCTCTGCGAAATAGGGAAATGTCTTATGCTCGATAAGAGCGTAACGCATAAGCTGGTAATCCGATAAATCTTCCATGATGCACACGCACATTACCGTATCGTACTGATAAACATCTGGGACTAGACCGTCCGCATACTTCTTTTGTAACAGTAGAATTTCTGATTCAACACGGTTGCGCTCCGGGGAAATCTGCATTTCGCTTGATATGCGAAGCGTGTAGCCAGCCTGCTTTACGATAAGCGAAACGCCGTCTGTTTCGTTTACCACGCGAAAAATATAATTTAAGTTCCCGTCTCCGATTTCTTTCACGCTTAACGCGAGAGGTGTTTTGAAAAAATCCGGCATTTTCGCAGTTACATAATCCGCGACATCGTTTTCTTTCATCAAAAAATACTTGTCATATACAGCCATAAGCCTCTCCCACTAAAGATAAAACAAAGCAATCGGAAAAGCCGCGGACCGGAAGGCCGGACTTCTAGCGTGTCCCGTATATAAACAGTTTACAGCCTATATACCGTTTGTCAACCGACTTCTTTTGATGCGCAAAGGCGCCCGATTTTAGTTACTGACCCGGCAATATATATTCAGACATTTGAGGCATAGGCTATAGCGGGATCAAGAAAATATCGGGTAATCCGTTTTGGGTTGTCATGCAACATATTCATATGTTC
>JAIRSB010000209.1 GCA_031255655.1 Spirochaetaceae bacterium
GAAACAAAGAAAAAAAGAATTATGTGCAAAGCCGTAACAAAAACAAATACGGCCAGGCGTGTTTTACGCAAGTTACGCTCCATGAAAACTTTATCAGAAATCGAATGGTTTTACAATAAAATACGATAAAGTTAAATTGGCGGCGAGTCACTCGCAGGCAGACTTCAATCAGTGAAATCCGCGTAATCCGTGGACAGGCACGCCATCCCAAAGCAACTATTGAAAATATCCGGCAGGCGCGGATATACTGCTTGACATGCCCCCTATCACCCATGTACGAAACTTCTGTATTATCGCGCACATCGACCACGGCAAATCAACTCTTGCCGACCGCCTAATACAGAAAGTCCACCTCATCGAAGACCGCAACTTTCAAGACCAAATCCTTGATACAATGGATATTGAGCGCGAGCGCGGAATAACGATAAAAAGTCAGGCCGTAACCATCCCCTACACCACCTCCGATGGAACGTCTTACGAACTCAATTTTGTTGACACACCCGGACACGTCGACTTTACATACGAAGTGTCGCGGGCAATCAGCGCCTGCGAAGGCGCGTTGCTCTTAATCGACGCCACGCAGGGCGTTCAGGCGCAAACTTTGTCGAATATGTATCTGGCAATGGAACACAATCTGGAAATCATTCCGGTTATAAACAAAATAGACATGATTGCCGCCGACATTCCGGCGGTAAAAGCGCAAATCGACAAAGACTTGGGTCTGGATTCGGAAAATGCGCTACAAGTTTCGGCGCGGCGCGGGACGGGTATAGACGCTCTCTTTGAAGCGATTGTCGAGCGTGTGCCGCCGCCGCAGGGGAGCGAAAGCAAGCCTCTTCGCGCCCTGATATTCGATTGCCATTATGATGCCTACCGCGGTGTTATTGTGCACTTGCGCGTGTTTGACGGTGTTGTCAAAAAGGGTATGAAAATACGTTTCATGTCGAATGGCGCGGAATATGATGTCGAAAGTTCCGGTTTGTTCAAAATAACGCTTGCGGAAACAAACGAGCTGCGGGCGGGTAGCGTGGGCTACATAATTGCCGGAATAAAGATGGTAAACGATGTGCATGTCGGCGATACGGTAACAGAAGCGGCAAATCCGTGCGAAACCGCGCTGCCCGGTTTCCGCGAAATTAAGCCTGTCGTGTTTTCGTCAATATATCCTGTTGATTCAAATGACTACGAGGAATTAAAGACGAGTATCGAAAAGCTGAAATTGAATGATGCTTCCCTCATTTACGAGAAGGATTCTTCTGCTGCGCTGGGTTTCGGGTTTCGCTGTGGTTTTCTGGGGCTTCTGCACCTCGAAGTAATACAAGAGCGTCTTGAGCGCGAATTTGGTCAGTCTATCATATTCACCGCGCCTTCGGTGAAATACCGCCTGCATCTGCGCAATTCCACAGAAGTCATGATTGATAACCCTTCCGATTACCCGGACGAAAATCATATTGTAAGCGCGGAAGAGCCGTATATACGCGCTTCCATAATTACGCCGGCGGATTTTCTGGGTAACATAATGACGCTCTGCGTGGAAAAGCGCGGTGTGCAGACTAACATGACTTATCTTGATGAAAAACGAGTGGAGTTGATTTATGATATGCCGCTGGCGGAGGTTCTGTTTGACTTTTATGATCGTCTAAAAAGTGTAAGCCGCGGCTACGCCTCGTTCGATTACGATATTACTGGCTACAAAGAAACCCAACTGGTAAAACTTGACATACTGCTGAACGGAAAGGCTGTTGATGCGCTTTCCCAGCTTGTATACAAAGAGAATGCCTACGAGCGGGCGCGTAAGGTCTGCGAACGTTTGTGTGGAGAAATCCCGCGTCAGCAGTTCAAAATACCTGTGCAAGGTGCGATAGGTAGTCAAATAATCGCAAGAGAGACTATCAATGCGCTGCGTAAGGACGTTCTTGCGAAATGCTACGGTGGTGATGTTACGCGCAAGCGCAAGTTGCTTGAAAAGCAGAAAGAGGGCAAAAAGCGCATGAAAATGATAGGCGATGTTGAACTGCCTCAAAGCGCATTTTTAGCGGTGCTAAAAACGAAGGACGAATAAATACCCCCCACCCCCACGCGCTGATTGACGGAGCGTTTGGCCGCCTGCATGGTTAATCAGCCTGATAAAAATAGATGATGACAGGGGATGAATCGCGGGAAATGACGCGGTTGTTATCGATGTTTGAATCTGGAATATATTCAAGGCTTAGTCCGCCCAGTTCGTTACCCGAATCTATCTTATAAAAAAAGTTTACCGGTATATCCTGCCCGTTTATCGATTTGAACTTGAATGTAATCGCGCCGTCATACTGGGCGGAAAGGTTTTCCGCAAGGAACAACCGCATCTCTATCTTGCCACGTCCAAGCGCGGCGGAAGGTATTACAGCAGGAATAAGCCGCTCCAATCCCTCCCACAGAAAGTCCCGTTCCTCGCTCAAATACAGACGACCATAACTTACGCTAGAAAAAACAGGTCCTTCTATATAAACATCGTGAAATAAAGCCGCCCGCCGCGTCTCTTCTTGCAGTATTATGTCATCAAGCGGCGCCGGTATGTTCACGAATACTACCGTCCGGCGGAGGTTACCCTGCCTGCCGCCTTCCTCAAACTGCACGGCAAGTCTTGTGGGAGAACGCAGACTCATCGACAGTGGAGCGCCGTCAAAGCGCCACGAATCGCCTCCTTCGGAACGTATAGAACTGTACGAAAATGAAATATCCATATTCGGCAGGAAAATATTGGCTACTCCGGTGTCTTCACCGGGCGAAAATCCCCAATGTTTGGAAAAGGCTTCTATATCTATGTTCCCGGTTTCAAGCATGTCGCCGTAAATTTCGGCCACCCAGATTTTAGACAGCACGTTTTCAAGATGGGGATCGCGCGCCTCCTCCGCCGCAGCCGGCGCGGAATTGAGCGGGCCTGACGTGTGGTCAAAAAGCTTAAGACGGTACGAAAAGCAGTATCCGCTTGAGCCGTCCTCCGTAAGCACTTTAAACCATTCGCCGGGCAGCGGATCGCCTGTCGCGCTTATAGCAGGCACGCCTTCCACGGGTTTTATGATTTTGATGACCTCTCCGGCCCGCAGTCTGTACACTCGCCGCGCCCCGTTATCAGGCGCATCCCGTATCGGCAGACCGTCCTGCAAGGTTTCGGCGTAAACCAGCGCGTACTCCGCAAACTCGCTTGCCCGCTTCTCGGCGGCTCGTTTGCTCCCCACCAGCTCTAATTTTGACAACGGGATTTCGATTTTCTTGTTTTTATCGCCAGCTTTCCTGTATTTGCGGGGAATTCCGACTACCCAGACTTTTTCGATGTTGGATTTGACGTAAACCCGCAGCACAGTGCCGGAAGGTATCTCCTCATCCTCCACCGCCCAAAGCAGAACGCCCCAACCCGGCCTTCTGGCACAAGAGAGGCACATCAGAGTCACTAAAATAATTAAAAGTGATGGGAAATAGGATAGTTTACCCTGCACAAGGCTACTGTATCACAAAGAGGCAAAAATGGGCTAGAGCGCGCCGCCGTTTTTTAAGGGCGTGTTGAGCCAAAGATAGTATTGACGCAAATCACGGGGCTTTTTAATTTGTAACAATACGATGTACTATTTGTTGTAAGTATGGGAATGGGTAACGAGATAACAGAAGCGGAATTCCGCAAACTGTATGAGACAGTGTTTCCCATCCTTTTCAGAGTGGCTTTCCGAATAGCCGTTAATGAAGAGGCTGCGGAAGATTTGTGTCAGGAAGCGTTTTTTAGGCTTCATGAAAAGAAAATGGCCTTCCCTTCGCCTGACGACGCAAAGTATTGGCTTATACGTGTGGTAAAAAATGCCTCGCTGAATTACGCCAAGCGTAAGGACCGTGAACGCAAGGTTTACCAGAAAGTTTTTCGCGAGGAACAAAGAGTAGATGAAAGCGGCGAAGATATTCTTATCAAACGGGAGGCGCGGACGGAAGTAAAACAAGCTCTGTTAAAGCTGCCGGAAAATCTGCGCTCCGTACTAATTCTTAAAGAATATGCCGAATTAAACTATAAAGAGATAGGGAAAACACTCGGCATAACCGAAGGTAATGTTAAAGTAAGAGTCTTTCGCGCTAGAGAACGTCTGAGCGCGATTTTAGCGAAAGAGGGTATGGAAAATGTGTCCCGATAAACAGTTTCTTTCAATTTATTTTGACAGCGAGCTTCCATCTCCATGGAAAGAGCGGATGGAGCGGCATATTGAAAATTGTCCCCAATGCGGCAAATTGCTTGAGCTTTACAAAAAGACATCCAGCTTCCTGAAAGATGACGCCGAAAACGCTATGGAGGCGGCGAAATCCCGCGTGTTTGAAAAGGCCGCTCCCGGCTGGCGAGCGTATTCGCTGTATCAGTCGCGGCTGCTCCGCATACCGAAGCGTGTCGCCGCCGCCGCAATTGCCGCGGCGGCTCTCATCTTTGTAATGCTTTTTATCACGCCGTCCAAAATCAGCGAAAATGAAATCCCGGAACTCAGCGGCGCGGTAGAAAACGCCGACGGCATTGTTGTTTCCAGCGATTATGAACTCGCCATTCCTGAAATCACCTCCACTTTGGATATGAGCGAAGTGCTGCGCTATCTGGAAAACGACGGTTCCTCCAACATCGTAATCATAAAACTACCGGAACGTAAAAAATTCGCACGCTACGGTGAACCAGCTTTTATAAACGCCGCGGACTATCGGAGGAGACCTATAAATTGACAGCAGCGCCGTACAGAATTAAATACGCTTTCCGCTTACTTCCGTTATCGCTTATGTTGTTTTTTTGTGCGCGGATTTCCGTAAACGCGCAAGACATGCCGCCCCCGCCGCGACCCGGTCCCGGGGCAAATTTTTCACATTCAATGCGCGACCGCGCCATAGTGCTGCACATGGTAACCCGCGTCCTTGAAAAGGGCGACTCGGAGGCGTGGAACTCCGATACTTATAAGGTTACAGTGCCCGGCCGTCCTGTCGGGCTGAAAATAGTGGGGGAAAACATAGCCGTTTCGGTGCAATTCACGCCTTATCCGAGCCATAACAGACGAGGGATTAACAAACGAGGAATTCTTGTGGCACAGGGAGAGATATTTACGGAAATGCCGGACGGCAGCGTGCAATGCAGGACGATGCTGCGAACCGTGCCTCTGGAGTACGGTGAACAGGTTTTTTTCTTCCCTCTCGGCCCCGGCGAATCTGACGATGAGGCCTATATCGAAATACAAATCGAAATGGAGCGTTACAATAGTGTTCCGGTAACTGAACCTTTAGCCCCAGGAAAATAGCGGCGCGAGCCGAGGCATATATTAACGGCGGCCTTTCAAGCCGCGTCCGTTTTACGGATTGGACTCTAAATTCACCCGCCGGAAAAGTCTTTTTTGTACAGAAAGCATTCGGATATGACGATAAGATAATGAGGTTTTATGTTCATAATGGAGAGGCGAAAAATCATTGCCGCAGGTCTTGTAATGACTATTTCCTTGATATTTACGAGGACGCTGCTGGCTGGGGATGTGGCTTCTTTTGTGGATTTAGGCTTTTCGCAGGACGGCGGAATCTATATGTTCGCGCAATACGGTGTGGACGAAGATAGTCTGCGTCCGTGGTCTGAACTGTACATCGTTGATGTTGCCCGCAACGATTTTGTGCGGGACGGACGTTTTTCGTACAAACATGACGAGCCTGTCGCGTTGGGGCAGGACGGCTCCGCGGCTTTGCTGCGTATCATTTCAAACAACACTAAAACCATTCAGAAGTATCGCAGCGATTTCATGCATCAAGGCATCCCGCTGTTTATTTCGCTGGAGGATATTCGCAACCCCGGCGGGCAAACAATAGATTTTAGGGATTTTGAACGCAGTGTACACTATGACGCGGACTTAAACTCCATAATTTACGGCGGCGGCATAGTCCGCTCATCATTTTATATTATTTTTAACAGTGTTGACCGTTACGGCCGAAAAAAGACATACCGAATAGGCAATCCCGATGTAAAACGCGCCGGAGTAACCACTTACAGTATCAAAAAGGCGATTGTAAATCCTGAAAGAACGTCGATGATTCTTGTTATTGAAATGACCGTATTGAACGGAGACGGCGCTGATATTCGTTACATGATTGAGGCGGTGCGCCTGTAGCAAGGCTCTCTAAACCCGCACGAACCCGTCTGTAAAAACTATTTCACTTTTAATTTATTTTACAACACATAAAAAAATCCCC
>JAIRSB010000060.1 GCA_031255655.1 Spirochaetaceae bacterium
CGTGAAGCCCACTCCTTCCATGCCGGCCCCTAAACCGCTTCCATCCCGCCCACCACCGGTGACATATGCACCAGCATCTTGGCTATTTGGGATATGGGGATGTCCATGCCATTCTTTAGCCAGCATTGTACAAGCGCGATGGAGCCGTTTACCGCATATGTCAAATAGTATTCCAGCATTTCCGGTTTGTTTCCCAGCGTTTCAATAAAATGGTTTATCATCCACCGCTGGTAAATCAGCCGCTGAAAAAAGCGTTTTTGAAACTGCGGGTCGCCGTTTTCGCTCAACAACACCTGAACCGAGTTACTGTTGTAACAGATATACCGCAGCATATCCTCAACTATTTGGATAATTTTGACATACCCGTCTTCTTTGCCGATTTCTTTAAGCGCATCCTCTATATAGGCAACAGTCTCGTTTTCTATCTGTTTGAGTAAATCGTATTGGTCTTTGTAGTAAGCGTAAAATGTCGTGCGGCTTACATCGGCTAGGGCGCATATCTCTTTTATAGTGATGTTCGTAATCGCTTTGGATTTCATTATTTCTACAAGGCTTTCTCTTAACACTTTTTTTGTATACCGCGTCTTGCGGTTGTCTTTCGACTCCGCCGCTTTGCCTTCTTTTGTCTTTTCCATCGTTTTTTCCATATTTTACCAGAGGCCTCGCTTTCCCGCGCATTTTACCAGTAATTGTCTTAAACTTGACAGAATTCGCCATAGTGTACATTTCGCATCATAGCATACTCAACTTGTCATTGTGTTGAATATCGGCTGTTCGTACAATTTTATAAAAAACAAACTTCAAAAAGGAATTTGTATGGAACGATTTTACAAACATCCGGTTATCATCATAGTGGTCATCGCGGCGGTAACGATTTTATTCGGCGCCCAACTGCCAAGAGTGGAACTGGATAATAACAACACCCGCTTTATTCCAAAAGAGCAGGAAGTCCGCGTCATTGAGGAGCACATCGACGAAGTGTTGGGCTCTTCGATGATAATCATGGTGGGGCTGGAGCGGCCTTACGGCACAGTATTTGACCCTGAGTTTCTTAGGATGGTGCGCGAATACAGCGAGGCTGTGGAACTGATTGATTTCGTTAAAAGCATCAATTCGATTATGTCGACGCAGTACATCACCGGAAACGCCGACAGCATCATTGTTACCGATTTGGTGGCGGAAGACTTTGCGGGAACGCCGGAAGAAATCGATGAGTTAAAGCGGCGCATTGCGTCTTGGGATTTGTACCGGGGCGCGCTCGTGTCGGACAATCTTTCGGCAACGCAAATTCTTGTCGATATGAACGTTAAGACCGAAGACGCAGGTCATCCTGACGTGATTAAAAGCCTTGTAAAGATACGCGAAACGGCGAAAAAAATGTTCGCGGGACGCGCCGAAGTGTATGTAACCGGAATGCCTGTAATCAGTGCGACGATTAACGAGGCTATGGAAATAGACCTTGTTGTGCTAATTCCGCTTGTAGCGTTAGTGGTTTTGTTGGTGCTTTTTCTTTCATTCCGGCGTTTCACTTTTGTTGCGCTGCCGCTGCTTACTGTTATTGTCGCGGTCGTCTGGACTATAGGCATTATGCCCATACTGGGGGTAAAACTTTCCGTAATTTGCACTGTTTTACCAATAATCCTTATGGCTGTCGGCAGCGCTTACGGCATTCATGTGGTAACCCACTACAAAGAAGACATCCAAGACCGGACTTTGACAGTCGAGGAACACCGCGACTTAGTGTTTTCACTTATGCGTAAGCTGATAAAGCCTGTATTTCTGGCGGGTTTGACAACGTTTGCCGGGTTCGCCTCGTTCTGCTTCACTTCTATACCCCCCATGCGCGAGTTTGGCTACTTTTCCAGCTTCGGCGTGTTGTCCGCTTTCGTAGTGGCGGTAACCCTCATTCCGGCGGTTCTGCTTGTGCGCGGCCCGCGTGTTGTGAAAGGACGGAAACCAGAAGGCCACGCCTTGAGCGGGGCAATAGAAACGGTGTTTTCCGCCATCGCCAGAAAACGCATTCTGGTGCTGTCGTTAACCGTTATCGCGCTTGCCTGCTCGCTCTACGGGCTTTCAAAACTGGTAGTCGATAACAGCGTCATCGAGTTTTTTAAGAACGATACCGACATAAGCAGGTCTGACGCTTTCATACGGAAATACTTCGGCGGTTCCCGCGATATATCGGTTTTTGTCGAGGCGGATTCCAGCGATGAACTGCTGGACCCCGCTGTGTTAAGCGCGATGGACGGACTTTCCGCATTCTTACAGGAGCGCGTCCCGGACGTGGGGAAGGTTGTGGGCTTTACCGACATCGTAAAGCGCGTCAATCAGGTGTTTAACGTGGATGAAAGCCCCGCGGGACTGCGCCCAGTTACAACGCCGCAGAGCGGCGGCGCAGCCAGCGGCTTCGGGTTCGGAGACGCTGACGCGGGTTTCGGCTTCGGGTCCGGTGACGGCTTCGGCTTTGACGCGCCGGTGGAAACAGCACCCGCACCAGCGGCATTTGATGACGAAGAAGACACGGAGTACGTCGAGGCTAAACGGCTGGAAGATTACACCGCCTCCGATATTATAGCCGCGCTCGACACCGCTGCCGGAAAATCGCCCAATTTAAGCGGCGCGGCTTTAGTCCGCGAACTGGAGCGGCTTACAAACTACAACGGCTATTCGTACTACGAAATCCCCGCTCTGCCTAAACGTTACGGAAAGAAAACGCCGGAGGAACTGCGCCAGCTCGTTTCAAACTACCTCGTGCTGCTTTCGGGGGACGACAGCTTCAGCTATTCAAACGATCCGCTTGAACCTACGGCAATAAAAATGACGATACAGCTTCGCACGGTTTGGAATACCGATACTAAGGAGATTGTCGATGTAATCAAAAATTATGTCGATGCGAATTTCCCGCAAACTGTGCGGGTAATGGTCGGCGGCGGCGCGCTGATGGAAAGCGCGGTAGCCGATCTCATCGTAAACTCCCAGATTGTCTCGATTTTTGTCTCGGTACTCATGGTATTCCTCATCATCACAGTGTCGTACCGCTCAATCGCCGCCGGACTCATCGGGGCGGTGCCGCTTTCTGTCGCTATACTTGGCAATTTCGCGGTGATGGGTTTTCTTGGCATAAAGCTGAACATCGGCACCGCGCTTATCGCCAGCCTCGCCGTGGGCATAGGCATCGACTACACGATTCACTTTATAGATTGCTTCAAGCGGGAGTATCAGAACGGCGGCGATTCTCTTAGGCGCACGTTCTCCGGCTGTGGAAAGGCGATAGTGATTAACGCCGTATCTGTCGGCGCGGGTTTCGGCGTGTTGATGTTTTCTCAATTCAGGATGCTGGCAAATCTGGGGCTTCTTGTCATGTTGAGCATGCTGATAACAGCATTTGTGAGCCTCACGGTAATTCCGGCGCTGCTTACAACAGTAAAGCCGAGATTCATTTATGGGAAAAACGCGGTTAGCAAGGCTTAAGTCCCAAAACCGCGAAGGCCGTTTGGCTGCCTGTCAAAATCCGTTTGTTTCGAGACAGGAAAATTTATTTTAGGAGAGAAGAATGAAAAAAATTACCACGTTTATTGTTTTTTTGTTGACCGGAGCTGTCTTACTGAACGCGCAGGACGCGGCCGCTATTATGAATGCGGCGAAAAACCGCATCAAGAAAACTACGCTTTCTACCCGTTCCCGCATGGTCGTCAGCGCGAAAAACGGCTCGACCAAAGAGCGCCGCATCGACCAGTATTCCAAAGAGGACGCGAAGGGGAACGAGCGCATGGTCGTCGTGTTCCAGAGTCCGGCAGATGTTGCCGGTACGCGCTTCCTTACCATAGACACAGAAGCGGGCGGCTCAGACCGCTGGATTTACCTGCCCAGTCTTGGGAAAATACGCCGCATCGCGGCATCGGAAAGCGGTGGCAGCTTCATGGGGACGGATTTTTCTTACGATGATATGTCGTCTTTGGGACGCGACATAAACCTTGACACCTACACGCTGCTGCGGGAAGAAACGCTGAACGGCGCGGAATGTTACGTCATTCAGTCCGTACCGAAGGACAGCTCGTACCAGTATTCCAAGACAATCTCATGGGTGGACAAAGACAAATCGCTTGTTTACAAAAGCGATTTTTACGACAAGCGCGGCAGCCTGGTCAAGGTCATGGAAAACGGGGATTTTAAGGACGTGCAGGGGAGGCTTACGCCGATGTGGATGAAGATGTCGACACAGGCGGCGGGAACATCCACTATAGTTCACACGGAAATCGTCAAATACGATGACCCCATACCGGAAACCGTCTTTACCACAACATATCTTGAAACAGGGAGGGCAAGATGAGCCGCCGCTTCGCGCCGTTTTTTTTGATGTTGACGGCGGCATTCTCCGCGCCGCTGTTTTCGCAGGATTTCGGCTTCGGCGCGGAGGAAAGCTCCGGCGCCTTTGAGTCGATGATGCCTGCGGCAACCGTTGGCGGCGAGGTTTCCGCCATGTTTTTGGGCTACTTTGATGATTTTTCAAACGGGGCCAGTCATGTACGGCTTGGCGATGTGTTTTCCGGGAAACTCAATTTTACCGCCGGAAATTCTTTCGCGGACGCGGTAATCAACCTGAAATTATCCACCGACCGTGATAAAGACCCCCTCCCTTTGAACTTTGAAGAAGCGTACCTCCGCGCCTATTTCGGTCTTTTTGAGATTGAAGGCGGTCTGCGTAAACTCACATGGGGCAAGGCGGACAGTTTAGGCCCGCTTGATGTTGTAAACCCGCTTGACAACCGCGAGATAACGGATATTAGCGACATCCTGAACATAAAAATCGCCCGCCCGCTCGTTCACGCGACAGCGCGTATCGGGCACTTTTCCAAGTTAGAAGGCGTTTTCCTTCCAAACTTCGAGCCGGCGCGCCTTTCTTCAAGCGGACGCTGGGCGCCCGCGCAATTAGCCGCTTTACCCGTCCAGCCGCAGTTTCCCGACACCTCAACGCTTGATTACGCGCAGGCAGGACTGCGCTTTACGACAACGATAGGCGGCGCGGTGGATGTGGGAGCGCAGTATTATTACGGCAGGCTTACAAAGCCCGCGTTTAAGATAAATATCGCGCCGGACACAGCTCCCTCAATTAATGCAATGTACAACCCATACCATCAAATCGGCGTGGATTACGCACAGGTGCTCGCGGGTTTCAATCTGCGCGCCGAATGTGCCGTAAACATAACGGAGGATACCGGCGGCGATGACGGCGCGGTTTACAATCCGCATTTTTTGTGGTCGCTCGGTTTCGACCGCGACCTTGTGTGGGGTGTCAACCTCAACCTCCAGTGCAACGAAACGGTGCGGCTTTTGTACGACAAAATAGGTGAAAACCCCATGTTGGATATGGAGGCGGACGCCGATCTCACTTTTACGCAGATTACGGCGATACTTTCAAAGAAATTCCTGCGCGATGAGTTGGAACTGCGTCTGGCCGCGATTTGGGATGTAGAGGACAGCGATTTCTTTTTCGCGCCCTCCCTCATCTGGACGCAGGATGCGGTCAAAACTGAGCTTTCCAGCGGTGTTTTCGGCGGCGAGGAAGACGGGCAGTTCGGCCAGTATCATAAAAACAATTTTATAAAAATTAAGTTGACTTACTCGTTCTAAGCCTCCATATCCGCCCTATTCCCGGCAAAGACACAGGGGTCGTCAGCGGGAATGGGCGGGACTTTCGCGTTACCGCCGGCAAATCGCCGCTTCCGCCCATGGACTTGTCTGCCCGTAGCGGAGTACACTACAATATGTTTGTACCCGAAAACATATTTTTATCCCCCCCCCCCCCCGCTGTTTTTATCGTAGTTCCGTGCTATAACGAAGAAGAGGCTCTGCCCGAAACAGCAAATCGACTGTGGGAAAAACTAAACCGCCTCCGCGCCGATTCCCTCGTTTCTGAGGCTTCACGAATAGTTTTTGTGGATGACGGCTCGCGGGACAGGACGTGGGAGATAATACAAAGCCTCTATCAGGAAACGCCGGAGCTTTTCTGTGGAATCAAGCTGTCGAAAAATTGTGGACACCAAAACGCTCTCGTTTGCGGACTGCTTTCAGTAAAAGGCCACTGCGACGCCGCAATATCCATAGACGCGGACTTGCAGGACGACATCTCCGTGATTGATGGCATGGTTAAAAAATACCGCGAAGGCTGTGAAATCGTGTACGGTGTCCGCTCAGACAGAACGAGTGACGAATTTTTCAAACGAGCCAGCGCACAAGTGTTTTACAGACTGATGCGGCTGCTCGGCGCCGATGTTGTGTACAACCACGCCGATTTCAGGCTGATGGGACGACACGCACTGGAAGCCTTTGCCGAATACCGCGAGGTGAACCTGTTTCTGCGCGGCATAGTCCCGCTGCTGGGCTTCAAAACCGGCGTCGAATACTACACGCGCTCCCCGCGCCTTGCCGGTGAAAGCAAGTATCCGCTGCGAAAGATGCTCAAGTTCGCGCTGGAAGGTGTTACATCGTTTTCAATAAAACCGATACGAATGATTACATGGCTTGGAATGATAATATTCTGCGCCAGTATAGCGATGATAATCTACTTTTTGACGCGGCATTTTTCCGGCAATACGATAACCGGCTGGTCGAGTATGATAGTATCACTTTGGGGGATTGGCGGACTGATATTGTTCGCAATCGGCGTTGTCGGCGAATATATCGGGAAAATATATCTTGAGGTAAAACACCGCCCGCGTTACACCATCGAAGAGTTCCTGCGAAAAGAATGAATGTAATAAACGTTTTTTTTAGCCGCGTGTTTTTGAAATTTCTTGCGGCGGGACTTTGCAACACGGCGTTAAGCGCGGCCATTATATTCGCGCTGTACAATATCGCCGGCTGCGGTTACTGGCTTTCGTCTGCCGCCGCTTACATTGCGGGCGCGGCGTTAAACTTCTTTTTGAACAAACGTTTCACGTTCAAGGTTAAAGAATGGCGTTTGCGGACGGCTTTATACTTCGCGTTAACCGTTGTCATTTCGTACCTTGCGGCTTACGGCATTGCCAAACCCGCCGTGTCATGGTTGCTGCGCGATTCCACCTCAAAACTGAGTGGCAACATTTCACTTTTTACCGGAATGTGTTTATACACAGTGATAAATTATATAGGACAACGTTTTATGGTATTCAGGAGGAATGATGATTGATACTATTCAGAGGTTTTTTGAGAGACTTCTTGAACGTCGCGGATTTGTTGATTCCTGCAAGAAATATCTTACTGCCGCGGCGTTTTGCGTAATTGCT
>JAIRSB010000062.1 GCA_031255655.1 Spirochaetaceae bacterium
AGTTGGGGCGGCGCGGGCGCGGTTTGGCGCGGGTGCGGCGATTTTTTCCGGTACTATGTCCGATCCAAGTTACGAGAATCAGGCGGACACCGGCTCTCTCCGTATTATAGCCCGCGGCGCGAACGCACTTTTTTCGGCGGGGCGCGAAATAGACGATTTTTCGATAGAGTTCTGGCTTTATCCCATAAGCATGGAAAACGGCGAAGAACCTTGCAGCTGGACGGCAGCAACGGACAACGGCACTCAGAATTTAAACTGCTCAGTATCGAAAAACCGAATGGAATGGAAGTTTGAAAATTTTTTTTTCGAGCCGGCAGTTCAATTGAATAGTCCCGTTAAAAGTATAATGGTAATGCTTGGCTCATCCACACCCATTATTCCGAAAAAATGGAGCCACCATCTACTTAGGTTTAACGCGGAAACAGGATTGCTCGAGTATTTGGTGAACGGTGTTTTAGAGGATGTCCGCCATACTACGGCTTCTGGCTCGGAAGGCGGCTCGGTATTCCTGCCGCGTGTGGGTGAAAGAGGCAGTTTCGCGCTTGGCAGGCGTTTTAACGGAATAATGGACAGTGTGTACATTCACAGTCGTTTTGTTGAAGAAACTGAGATACACAGGTATTCGTCCGGCGGGTGGGCGCGCAGTGGGCCTGTAGACCTCGGTATGCAGAGTAGTTCCGTAATAAAAGTTGACGCGGTAGGCGGCGCTTACAATATACTCAGCAAAAAAATACGTAAAAATATCGGTGCGCGCGACCCGTTTAATTTTTCAGGCGGAGCTCAGATGCAGTTTTTTATACGTTCTTCCAGCTCACGCTATGTATGGGACGATGATGGATGGCGCGTTTTTATACCCGGCTCTGAGATTAACGCGGTAAAAGGACGCTATATAGAGCTTGCGGTATGGTTTTACCCGGGCGGCGACTTTGAAACAACTCCCTATCTTGAGGAAATTAGCGTTACTTTTGTTAAGGAACCACCGCCCGAACCGCCGTTTGTGGTGAGGGCAATTCCTAAAGATGGCGCGGTTGAACTATCATGGAAGCCGTCCAAAGATGAAAATACAGCCGGTTATCTGGTTTACTATGGCGGCGCGTCCGGGAATTACTTTGGCGAAGGCGCAAGTCATGGCGATTCGCCTATTGACGCTGGAAATCAGACCAGCATAAGTATTGACAATCTTAGAAACGGCGTTTTATACTACTTTTCAGTCAGTGCTTATGATAACTTAAGGCAAACCGGAGATTATTCCGTAGAAGTTTCCGCGCGCCCGCTTAGGATGATTGAATGACAGACAAAACGGAAGTTTCACTTATTTTCAAGCAATACCCTATACTATTGCCGGACGCGTTTAAAGCGTTCAGTATATGTAATAAAAATGCTATCAACGCCCCTGAGCTTTTTGCCTTAATTAACGCCGATCCCATACTCACCGCGATAAGCTATGGTATGTATCATGAGTTTTTTCCGAATTTTTCGCAAAAATTCTTCGGAATACCACGTATTATAGTAACGCTTGGTATTAATACGGTTAAAAGCTTCATTGGAGATATTGCCCGGCGCGGCTTGTCTTCACCGGAACTTAGCCTTCGTATGTCCGAACAAAATGATTTTTTATACCGTTCACTTTCAACCGCAATAGTTTCCCATCTGATCGCAAAGGAACGCGGTATAAGTGAGAGCGAATTGCAGGAATACTATTGTGCCGGTCTTCTGTACAATATTGGCGAATGCATTGTTGCTGACTACAGCGGATCGAAATTTAATGTTCCGCGTGAAACAGTTGCAAAGGAAGAGGCCGGGAGGCTGGCGGCAGCTCTTTGGGGCTTTCCTTTCTCGGCGGCGGCAGCCGCATCACATAACGTAGAAAAATGCGATGCGGCGCTGAACGCTGAATTGGCGGCTCATATCTTGACTGTGACTGGCGGCGGACAGGATGTCGATGGAGAACTTTTTAAGCGGCTTGATGTGCCGGTGAATGTCTTTCAAAGGATAAAACAGCCTTTCGTATTGGAATTGAAAAGACTAGAATTATTCATGGGATTGGGGGGGGGGGGGGATTAAATGCTGCAAATTCGTTTCTGGGGGACGCGCGGCTCTATAGCGATTTCTAGCCCTGACAAATTGAAATTGGGTGGAAATACCGCTTGTATTGAGATGCGTTTGGACAACAGACTGGTAATAATTGATCTCGGCAGCGGGGCGTACGATCTGGGTAATTACCTTATGGCTAATGATTTCAAAAAAGGCCCGATAGAATGCGATATTTTTGTGTCGCATACTCATATGGATCATCTGTACGGATTTCCAATGTTTGCACCGATGTTTATTAGAAAAAATTCATTTCGTGTGCATGGTCCTCGTCTTCCGGGCGACAGCAGAATTGGAGGTTTATTGGATTTTCTGTCTTCATATCCGCTCTGGCCGGTACATTTGAGTAAATTTGACGCAAGGCTTTCGTTTAACTCAATATTTGAAACGACACTTGATTTAGGCCACGGTCTAAAAGTAACAAGTAAGCTGCTTAATCATCCGGTAATAACGTTGGGTTACCGTTTTGAATACCAGGGGAAAACAATCGTAACGGCATTTGATACCGAGCCGCATTATAACATGTTCGCGGATAAACAAGATCCGTTTTATTCTGCTGGTGCTGAAAGCGAAGCACAAAGAGTCGTGGAAGAAGAAAATAAAAAATTCATAGAATTTATACGCGGTGCAGATGTTTTGATTCATGACGCTTGTTATACGGAAGCCGAATATCACGGAAAAGAAGGATGGGGGCATACAACAATAGAATCGGCGATAAGCGGCGCGAAAGAAGCTGGCGGCGTTAAAAAACTCGTGCTCTTTCATCATTCGCCTTCAAGGACGGACAAGGATATGAATGAAATCATGAAACGGTGTCCCTCGAAAAAGTCTGAAATGGAAATAATCGCAGCAAAAGAAGGTATGCTTCTAACTGTGTGAAAGGGTTTTTTGTGTCTGAAAATAGGCGTGTTTTGCTACAGAATATAGTTCGCATTTCTCTTTTTCTCTGTATATTTTTTTACTTTCCGTCGAGTATGTCTAATCTTTGCCGGACTGTTTACAAAACGCTTAGTGAAAAAAAACATATTCCGTTAAGCGTAGCGGACGAGGGTTTGGGCGGTAAAGACTATTCCGAGAAGGAATTGGAGCAAATAATCGCTTCCAACGCGAATCTGTCGGTTTTGTACGAAAATATTATTGAAGGCATCCCTGAGCCGGAAGAATTTTCTATGCCGCGTATGCTGGTATATTCATCATACACCGTTCAACGCGGCGACATGATAGGTTTTATCTCGTCAACTTTCGGCTTGAATCAGGATACGCTGATTTCTGTAAACAACATTTCAAACACGCGCTCTATTCCCATTGGTAAGAAACTTTTGGTGCCTAATCAGGACGGAATCATGCATGCTGTTTTGCCGGGTGAAACCTTGGATGTGATAGCGAAAAAATATGAGGTAAATCCAGTTTCAATAGTAACAACTAATGAATTGTTTACGAAAAAGGTAAGTGAAGGCTCTTTAGTTTTTGTCCCCGGCGCGAAACTTGCGTTAGCTAGATTGCAGGAAATAAATGGCGACCTGTTCCCATGGCCTGTTCGTGGCCGTTTGTCTTCGCACTATGGTTATAGAAGAAGCCCGATAACCGGATTACGCGCTTTTCATTCCGGTGTTGATATAGCGGCAAATACTGGCGTCCCAATAAAAGCGGTCATGGACGGAATGGTTATATCCGCCGGATATAACGATGTTTTTGGGAATTTTGTTGTAATATCACACAGCTCAAATTACCGCACTCTTTATGGGCATATGAGCGTAATAAATGTCGAAACGGGAAAGACCGTGAAAAAGGGTCAGATGATAGGCGCGGTTGGGAATACAGGCCAAAGCACCGGACCGCACCTGCACTTTCAGGTGTATAAAAACGGCCTAACAATGAATCCGCTTAATGTGATGTCTACGTATTGACGCCGCGCTAAGTTTTGTTTCTGGTGGGGCTTGCTCAGTAACCACAACTATCTATTCCGTTAAAAGAAAATCCTGTAAAGAAAGATAATTTATGCCGGTGTTCGCGCCGGTTTCGGAAATGAATGAGTCGTCTACATCAAGAAAAATCACATATTTTTTTTGCGTGGCAAACCTTTCATCGTCGTTTAAACAAACTAGGCTTTCTGTTTTTTGCTCAAGGATTGTTTCATCATCTGTTTTTTGACTTATCGTCTGTAAGAAAATGAAGGCGTCGTCCTGTTCCGCTGCAAAATCAATATGCCTGTCGTCGAATTTTCCGGTATAAACTGTATAACCGCGACGCTCCAAATCATGGACAAGAACGTTTTCAAGGATTTCGGGCGAGAATTCATCAGCCGTGCCTATTACCGCGTTTAATAACGAGTGGTCTCCTACAAAATAGACCGCGTTCGAGCGGGAAGAGCCGCCCTTCAAAAGATTGTACCGGTATATTCTTTTTATAACAAAAGCGTTTTCCAACGCTTTAATGTATGTGGG
>JAIRSB010000075.1 GCA_031255655.1 Spirochaetaceae bacterium
ATTCGACTTTTACGCTCGGAGATATGCTTAAATCAAGGGAATCTTAACGGATTTTATCCGGGCGGGCTGAGGCGGAAGTCCGCGGGCAGCGGAATAAATTTAATTTAGATGTTGACGCATGTTGACCCTGATAGATTTCATACTCTGCTTGAACTGGGTGCGCTGGTTAACTCGGATTATTCCGGCGTTCACGAGCTTTCAACGGTGATTGTCGAATCGGCTGGAAAATTGTGCGGCGCTGTTTCTGCCTGTCTGCTTCTTGCCGGAGAGAAACAAGACCGTTTGTTTTTAGAAGCGGCCGCAGGTTTTTCGGAAAATACGCGGCTTGAACGGCGAAGTATAGCTGTCGGCGAAGGCATTGCCGGCTGGGTCATCCGCCACAATAAATCTCTCATCATAAACGACACGGACAATTCAGAACATCGGCTTGCCGCCGTTTTTGAGGGCGGCGGTTTTACCGCGAAGACCATCATCGCCGTACCGGTGCGGATAAAAGAACGCTGCGCCGGAGTGCTTGAAATTGTCAACAAAAAGAGCGGTGGACGTTTTTCTAACGAAGACCTTGAATGGCTGGAAATATTCGCGGATCAGGCGGCTCTGGCTCTGGGTCGGGTGAAAAATTACGAAAAAATCAAAGATGAATCCGCTGTTCTGCGGGAACAATTGGAGACACGCGGCGTTTTTCATACGTTAATAGCGAAAAGCGCGGTAATGCGGGAAAAGCTGGCCGTCATCGACCGGCTTGCCGCAACAGATTCGGCGGTGCTCATACTTGGCGAAAGCGGCTCCGGAAAAGAGCTTGCCGCCGAACAAATACATCTGAAAAGCGCGCGCAGAGCCGGTCCGTTTGTTCGTGTAAACTGCGCCGCTTTGCCGTCCGGACTTGCAGAAAGTGAGTTGTTCGGGCACGTTAAAGGGGCTTTTACCGGAGCGGTGAACGAGCGTATAGGGCGTTTTGAGGCGGCGGACGGCGGAACAATTTTTCTCGACGAAGTGGGCGATTTACCGCTTGATTTGCAGGCAAAACTCCTGCGCGTGATTCAACAAAAGACTTTCGAGAAAGTAGGCTCGGCGGAATCGCGGACTTCGGATGTACGGATACTGGCCGCCACGAACAAAAATATCGAAAAACTTGTCGCGGAAGAAAAATTTAGGAGCGATCTATATTTCCGGCTCAATGTTCTGCCAATCTATGTGCCGCCGCTTCGTCAAAGGCGCGATGATATTCCAGAACTTGCTCAATTTTTCCTTGAAAACTGTATGCGCGACATGAAAAAACGCTTCGATGGATTTTCGGACGACGCCATGCAGTCTCTCATTGCTCACTCGTGGCCGGGGAATATCCGCGAACTGGAAAATTGTGTGCAAAGAGGCTGTGTAACCGCGGCGGGCGCCGTAATCACCAAAGAGGATTTATTTCCAAGCGCCGAATCCGCCTTCAAAGCGGACGGGGCGGATGCTTCACGTTCGTTAAAAACGGCGGTGAATGCTTTCAAAGTGCATTTTATCAAGAAATCTTTGAAAGAGCATGGCTGGAATCAGACGGAAACGGCGCGGGCTCTTGACATACAGCGGACGTATTTAGCTAAAATGATACGGGATTTTAGTATTAGTAAGACTAACTGAGGCTTGGGATTTTGTAAAAAATCCGTATTTTGTTTTTGTAAATGGGCGGATTAGGAGTATCGCATGGAAACGGGAAAAGAAGAAATTCACAGCGCGGAAGATAAAACAGATGTATTGTATAGCTTTTTTGAAAAAAACCGAAAGGTTTTTTTTATATCCGGCGTTGTCATCATCGTTCTGCTCGCCGGTTTTATCACGGCTTTGATTGTACGCGATGAGGCGCAAAAGAGTGCGACGGCGCGGCTCGATATTCTTGTAGAGCGTTATAAAGAGCTGAAAGACATTTCAACCGAAAGCGGTACAGGTGAGGACGATATTGCCGGAGACGGCATATATGAGGAAGAGGCCGCCGAAGAAGTTGCAATCGCCGATACTGAAGCCTTTGATAGTCTGCTAAAAGACTTGCGGACGCTGGGTAATGAAGCCGCCGGTTATCCGGCGGCCCGCGCGTGGTTTATGGCGGCGGATATTTATCATGAGCGCGGCGAATGGCAGGAGGCGCGAGACGCATGGCTCGCGGCGGCGGATAAGGGCGGCGCGGCGCACATTACTCCAGTATGCCTTTTTAACGCGGCTGTCGCGGGTGAGGCGGCGGGGGATTTGGATTCCGCGTTGGCTAACTACAAAAAGGCGCTTTCTTTCTCGGATTTTCCTGCGGCGGCACATGCCCAGTTTTCGGTGGGGCGGATTGAAGAGACCCGCGGCGACGCCGAGTCCGCGATCGCCGCTTACCGGGATCTTATTGATAAATGGCCTGCCGAAACGGAATGGACGAATCTTGCTCATTCAAGGCTTATTTTCCTAGAATTGCCTTCAAACGAGTAGCCGAGCGTAAAAGCGAATAATTGGACTTGTTCGACAACTCGGTTAGTTGTCTCCCAAGTCTCGCAAAATGCAAAGCATTTTGCTGTTTCTAGCGGTTGTTGTTTAGAAACTGAAGTTTCTAAACAACTCTATTAAATGCTGAACGGTAATTTCACGATGTCTCTTGAACGGCTTTTTCAATGAACCGCCGTCAGCGTTCCAACGGGAGCGTTAGTTATATGAAATCAAAAATCGTTAAAGGCGGGCTGTTTCTTTTTATCATTGCCTCACTGTTTTCCTGTGGAATAGAGAGTTACAGCTATCTTCCGCCTGTTATATCTGTGAGTTCAACAATGAACAGTCAGGCGGTTATACATCTGCCCGACGCGCCGGATGTAATCGCCATAGATTTTACCACCGGAAAACCACCTAATATGACAATATCGAACCAGACAAAGGATTTAGGCTCTGACTACGAGATATTTTACAGGATATATCTTAGCGACAAAATGGAAATGACGGTAAACACCGACACTACGCGCAAAAATGTGAATTCCACGCTTGATTCGGACTGGACGGCGCTTGAACCGTATACGATAGATTCCAATAATCTTTCATCGTCTGTTTTTACGGCATTCACTAACCGTAAGTATTATTCGCTGCAAACAGCTTCTAACGGCAATTTGTTACGTTCCAACGGAAACGGCGCTTTCAACCCGTTGCCGGAAAGCCGCTTATTCGTAGCGGATGATGATCTTGTCAACAGGGCAAACATAACGGAAAACATTAACGCCGATGTGCAGGATAACTCATCAATGTCTGACGGAACGCAGCGTTATGTTTACGTTTCGATGTATATCGCTATGCGCGGTTTCGACCAGTTGACCCTAAACCCTTTTTACAGTTCGCCCGCTTTCGTTAATGTCTTCTTACTGCCTGCCAGCGTACCAAGTGTCGGGGTTACTGGCGTAACTCTTACGCCGCCTCAAGCCGCGGCCAATCCCGCGGTAAAACTAACCGCCGCGGTTTTACCCGCAAATGCTACCAACAGCGGTGTCGAATGGTCTGTAGACATTCCGGCGAATGCCAGAATACGTGTCTTAGAAAACAACACGGCCATAATCTCCAGTATTTCCGGTTCCGGAACAGTGCGTGTTACTGTTAGAACAAACGACGGCGGCTATACCGCCAGTTCCGAAGTTACTCTGTCTGGCGTCGCGGTGGAAAGTATTTCTATTTCGGATACCAGCGGCATACAGCGCGAATCTTGGGCGCTTTCTGTTGGTCAGGATATGCATTTAAATGC
The DNA here is from genome assembly GCA_031255655.1 of Spirochaetaceae bacterium. Classification (GTDB taxonomy): domain Bacteria; phylum Spirochaetota; class Spirochaetia; order Treponematales; family Breznakiellaceae; genus JAIRMY01. The sequence continues at coordinate 3,737 of JAIRSB010000075.1, forward strand.
GGTGATAACACCCAATACGGCAAGTTCGTCCGTAACATGGATTTCAAGCAATCCGGCCGTTGCTTCTGTCAGCAACGGGCATGTAATAGCCAGGGCTTTGGGAACAGCCGTAATAACGGCTGAGGCAACTGACGGCACGGAACTATCCGCGACATGCGGTATTACGGTGCAGTAGAATTTCTGGTTAAAAATGATTCAAGCCACTGTCTCACGGAGACAGCGGCTTGAGCAAACGGATAACGCAGCCAGATAGCCGCTAATCATCTTCCGTAAGAATTTCCGTGTGGTCTGAAAAAATCGCTATGGTGTGTTCCCAGTGGGCGGACGCTTTGCCATCCGACGTAACGACTGTCCAGCCGTCTTCCAGTATTTCAATTTCACCCGTGCCAAGGTTTATCATAGGCTCGATGGCTAGAACCATGCCCTCGCGCAGGCGCGGATTGGGGCTGTCTTTCGGGCAGTTAGAAACCGGCGGGTCTTCGTGCACTTCGAGACCTACGCCGTGCCCGCAAAATTGATGCACAATGCCGTAACCCGCGGCGCGTGCGTGCGCCTCAACCGCGCGTCCTATCGAAAACAGCCGCTCTCCCGCGCGCGCCGCCGCTATCCCTTTGTACAAACATTCGCGGGTAACAACGTTTAAGGCATGAAAATCCTCGCTTACTTTGCCGGCCTCAATCGTTACAGATTTGTCGCTAAAATATCCGTTCAGCTTTATACCGCTGTCAATTGATACAAGGTCGCCCTCTCTTATTTTCCGTTTTGACGGGATACCGTGAATTACTTCTTCGTTTATCGAGATACACAAAGCCGCCGGAAACGGGTTGTCCCGCGGGCCGTAACCCATGAAAGCGGGCGTGCCGCCGCGCTCCTTTATCCAGCGCTGCGCCCATCTTTCCAGTTCAATTGTTGCCACTCCGGGCAGCACAAGCGGCGTCATCTCTTTGTACATTCGGGCAAGCAGTTTGCAGGACTCGCGTATACCTTCGATTTGTTTAGCGTTTTTATAACGTATCATCTGCGCCTCCGTTCACATCTTTATTCAGTACATTAAAAAGCAGAGGCAAGCCGCGTTCGCGGGTGGGGGGTAGGGAATGGCGGGGGCACTTTGTCATGTTGTTTCACGGTTTGCGGTCGTATTGGCGCGAATGTCTATGAAAGCCTGTATGTTGTTTTTTGCTATTTCAAACAGCGCCGAAAATGTTTTGAACAGCATTTTTTTAGATTCACTGTCCGCCGTACTGAGTGATTTTATAAGCAATGCCGTATTTTTTAAGGTGTTGTCTGTAAAATCGTGAACCGTTTCGATTTGCGCTTCATTTACTATGTTATACAGCGTTTTCACGAAGACTATCCGCGTATGCCTGTCCATGTTCTCAAGCCATTCCATAAGCATTTTGTTCACGATTATGCTGCGCCTCGAAACCGAGTTTATATGCTCCATGTCTTTGCCTTTCACTACCCACGAAAAGGGGTCATGCTGCAAAAGTCCGTTCTCTGAGCTTTTTACAACCTTATAATTTTTCACACACTCAAAAAGGAGTCCGACAACAGAGCTTTCAGGTATGTAGCACTGTATTCGCTTTTCAATGGCTTTGTATCTGTCGCTTGTAATAATTTGTTTATTGAAACCTGGCGCGTCGTTACTGTATATTGTTTCAATATGTTTTTGAACAATCTCATCGCAAAAGGCCGCGGCATAAACAGCAAGATTCCCGCCTTTTGAATGTCCGCCGGTATTTATTTTCCCCCTAAGGTATTTTCCCGCCAGAGTCAAATAGTTTGCCGCCTCGATCTGCGCCGGTATCACGTCCTCAAAAATCATGTTAAAGTCTTCTTTCCAGCCTATGATCGCGGTGTCTGTTCCGCGAAATGAAATATACGGCGGGGTATTCGGCGCAAGTATCGTCATAACCGCAAACTGCATTTCTTTTTCGACATCGACTTTATTTACGTATCCGCAGAGTTGGCAATCATGGTAACGCGGTGTTTCCGCAAGGCGTGGCAAAAATTCCACCTGCCGATCCCCAAAAATAAATTGGTTCTCGACTTCCGAATTTTCTTTCGTTAAACGGATAAGTTCTTTAATAGCTTCCGGCAGCGGAATAGTTCCCGCCCCGAACCCGCCGGTTACAATCCCGTCAAAAGGGTAGTAAGAGAGTATGGAAAAAATGATGTTGTCAACAGCGTTAAACGGGTCTGCGCGAAAGTCTAAATCTCCGCGCCAGTCAAGATAATCAAAAACGTTAGTCATGTATTCTAGTAGTGCTCACCGGCGTATTCAACCCAGCCGCCGGATTCGATAAGGGCGCGCTCAAAGCCGTCCAGTGTGAACGGGATGATTCTTTCTTTCCCGCCGCTGGAAAACGTCAGCAGGGATTTTTTTATATCGGCAGAAAGCCGCGCGCCGCTATGGGCGAATTCCTTAAACAGAGCGTCTATAACGGGGCTTTCCAATTCTACGGCAAGCATCCCGCAGTTGTACATATTTTGCCTGAATATGCGGGCAAAATTTTCGGCTATCACTATATTTATGCCGTTTACTTCCAGCGCCCACGGCGCGTGTTCGCGGGAGGAGCCGCAGCCAAAGTTGCTGCGCGTTACAATCGCACCCATCCCTTTTATGTCTTTTTTGGGATTGAAATTTTCCAGTTTAAGGTCTTCCAGAAGATAGGGCGCAAGCGCCTCTTTTGAGCTTTCGTTAAGATACTTGGCCGGAATAATCTCGTCTGTGTTTATATCGCCGCGGTCTAAAAATAGAACGCTGCCGCCGAATGTTTTCATTTTTGCACCCTTTTACCCATCGTTTGTTATGCGTCCGCTCAAGGCGGCTTTCGCGGCAGACGCAGGGCTCATAAGATGCACCATGCCGCCCTTCCCCATGCGCCCGTAAAAATTGCGGTTTGTCGTTGACGCACAAACTTCGCCTTCCGCGAGCACGCCGTTCGACATTCCAAGACACGCGCCGCAGGTAGGATTGCTGACGCAGAAACCGGCGTTCATGAAATCCTCTATTAGCCCTTCTTTTAGAGCTTGACTGTACAC
>JAIRSB010000079.1 GCA_031255655.1 Spirochaetaceae bacterium
GGGAGACAAGGATTTCAGGGAGGCGCGGAAGTACGCGGGACGGCGTGATATGTTTTTCTACGAGATGCAAGCCGCCCTGCGCTATGTCCTTCATGAAACATGGCGGGATTTCATGGTCTCTATCGGTGCAGAAGATGACTTGGAATGAAAATGAGAATTGCTGCTTCGCAACTCGGCAATATAACTATCAATAATGATTATTCTGTCTACCTCAATAAATTTTATTCGGTTTCCTTGATTAAGTCTGGCACACGTCAGTTATCAGCCTAATGTCGTATTAGCGCCAGCGTGTGAGAAAATTAGCGAATGCCTACTTGTCATTATTTTTCATTCATGGTATCGTTATGAATGATACGGAGCTAACCCGTTCTACCATTGAGGAGGTCAGTTGGCTGAAAAAGATTTACGGATAAATGAGCAGATACGTGTGCGCGATGTCCGTCTGATAACAAGCGATGGCGAGCAGAGAGTTATGCCTACATACGAAGCGCTCGGTTTAGCTAAGGAAGAAGGGCTTGATTTAGTGGAGGTTGCCCCTCAGGCTGCTCCTCCGGTTGTCAAGATCATGAATTACGGTAGATATAAGTTCGAAAACGAAAAAAAGATTCGTGATTCAAAAAAGCGGCAGAAGCTGCTTAAACTTAAAGAAATCCGTATGCAGCCCAAGATTGACGAGCATGATATTGATTTTAAATCAAAGCATATTAAAGAATTTCTGTTTGAAGGCAATAAAGTAAAGGTTACGGTGCGTTTCCGCGGCCGGGAACTGGCGCACACCGAGCTTGGACTTGAAGTTCTAAAAGATGTTTTGGCGAGAATGGAGGGCGACTATGTTATGGATAAGCCGCCTGCTATGGAAGGACGGTTTATGTCGATGATATTGAGCCCGAAATCAAAGAAATGAGTCTTCCCCGCACGCGTGAGACTTGTCTTACGTGTGCGGTAAAATAATAAGCCTCACCGCAAATAATCGCTCCGGCGGCGGTTGGGCGTGGAAATTACAGACAGGGAGTTGTTAAATGCCTAAGATGAAGACACGGAAAAGCGCAGCGAAGCGTTTTTCTTTCACCGGAACCGGTAAGGTTAAGTACAAAAAGCAAAATTTACGCCATATCCTTACAAAAAAATCTACTAAAAGGAAGCGTAATTTGCGTCATACTGGTATTTTAGCTAGTGAAAATGTACCGGTGGTTAAAAAGAAGTTATTGCCTAACGGCTAAAAGATATTAAGAGTTTAATATCCGATTTTTTGCGGGCGGCGGTTATGTTCGCTCTCATTCGAAGCAGGAGATATAAATGTCAAGAGCAGTTGACGGTTCCAAACGCAGGGAACACAGAAAAAAAATACTAAAGCAGGCAAAAGGTTACTGGGGACGGCGCCATTCTAACTACAAAACCGCTAAAGACGCTGTGGCAAAAGCTCTTTCCTACGCTTACCGCGACAGACGGGACAGAAAATCTGATTTTCGCCGTATATGGATTATCCGTATAAATGCCGCGGCGCGTCCTTTGGGGTTAAGTTATTCGCGTCTTGTTGACGGTCTTAATAAGGCGGGTATAACTATCAACCGGAAAGCCCTTTCTAACCTTGCCATTGAAGACACGGAAGCTTTTAAAATTATAGTTGAACGCGCGAAAGCCGCTTTGGGAGCTTAATAAATGGTAACTATCGAGCAAGTACGACAGCTAGAATCAAGAGTAGCCAAAGCTATTGACTATTTGAACAAGGTTACCGATGAAAATACCTTGCTAAAAAATAAACTGGACAGTTATCAGAAACGAATTGATGAATTGGAAGTGCTTATCCAGCGTTTCAGAGAGGACCAGGGACGGATTGAGGAAGGTATACTTTCCGCCCTTGAGCGGCTGAATCAGTTCGAAGATGATGTTCAAAAGACTATAACAGCCCCTATAGACGATGTTTCACCAGCGAGTGAAGCGTCGTCCAACGTGGACGCGAACAATGGAACGGAAGCAGATCCGGTAACGGCAACCGCCGTGGATGCGGCGGCAGAAGCTGAAGACACGTCGGAACTGGATATTTTCTAAAAATGCCAAAAACCGACCTTCGTGTCGATTTACTTGGAACTTCATTTTCGATTACTGTTGATGAAGATGCTTTTTATCTTAAAATTCTTCTTGATAGATATCGCCGTATGGTTGATAACGCACAAAAAGCCACAGGTGTGGAAGACCCGCTTAAAACGGCTATTATAGCGGGTATTCTACTCTGTGATGAGGTTGAAAAATTACGCGCTCATGAAAATACCGGACTTGGGGTTTTCGAATCTATGAAGGCGGAAGAACTTACCTTGAATTTGATTGCCCGTATAGATAAAGCGCTGTCAAAAGAAACTTGAACGGAGCGCTTGATTTGGCTTGCACACGGTATTAAAATGTTTCGCATGAAAGTGTTTTTTTTAGCGGTTTTTTGTTTTGTTTTATTGTTTTCCTGCGCATCCGGCGCTGTTGTCATTCCTGATGGGTTAACTCCCGGCGAATTGACGCAAAGAGCGCAGGAAGAGTCGGATAAAAACAGATATTACGCGGCGGCACAATATTATAACGCGATCCTAGAACGTTTTCCTGATGATAGGGCGGCTGTGTGTGGCGCGGAATATGAAATCGCGTTTATACACTATAAGCAAAAAAGGTATACTGAAGCGGAAGGAGAATTCGACGCGCTGATAGACCGTTACAATGGTCCGGACGGAGCGTTACTTCCGCAGAAGTATTTTATTCTTTCAAATATTGTGCTGGAAAACATAAAAAAAGCTACAACAAAATAGCTCCCGCCCCTACTCTGCCGGACTATTGAGGAAGAAGTATCGCGTCTACTTTTATGTTTCTGTTTCTTACCGCGTAGTACGCGTCCTCTTTGCTTATTTTTCCGCGTTGGCGGGGGTGCGGAGGCGCGTCTCCTATCAAAATTATTTTGCGTCTCTCGGCTTCCCATGGGAATTCTACCGCCGCGTCATATATAGCTTCGTGTACGGCTTCAGGAATATCACGTCCTCCGCTTACTGTTATACCCTCCACACTTTTCTTAAAATCTTTCATATCATTGGTAAACGGGATGAGTTTTGTAACAAAATCGTCAAAATGATCTTTATAAAGCACTATTCCCACCCGACTGAACGACGTTTTTTCCAAAACTAGAACGAGGTCTTTTTTTAAAGCCGCTATGTCGTTTTTCATGCTTGCCGTGGCGTCAAGACAGAAAACGATATCCAAGTCACCGCCCTCCCCTTCCGCAAGTATGCGCGCTATGACATCCACTATGTCTTCCGGCCCTCGTGAACGGTAAATCCGACCTCCGCTGAAAGCGGATATGTCGTAGTATGCGTCGAAGGCGTCCTGCATGAAGTTATCTTCCGGGAGTCCATCTAGTTCTTCCTGATTGATTCGCAGTAGAAACGGATTATCCTTAAATTTACCTCGATAGTCGGCATAAGGCAGTTCGAATGTTCTGATGTTGAGGTATGTTCCATCGCCAACATAAACCTCTCCGTGTCTGCCGCTTTCGTATCCGAAATACAATATGTACGGTATGTAAACGTGAAATACTTCCGTACCCAATTCCGCGATATACTCCGGCGTGGAATCAACTAACGACCAAATATTGGTCTCTTTTGATATAACCGCACCATCAATAAGTCTGTATTCATCGCCGTTTACCGGGTTCCATTGTGCGGCGCGATACGCGTAGTTGTCTTCCTGTAAACTGGGGTCTTTCGTTGTTTCCGTGAGTAAAACCGAGTTGATTTTCGGCTTTTTCCGTATGTAAAGATGAAAACCGCCGTCCGCTCCCTGTGAAAGCCAAAGATCGCTGTCGAGAAGCGTTAAATCTTGCGCGTTCACGTTAACGATGGTTATGAAAAGCGCGAGTGACGCGAAAAAGATTCCACACCTCATTTTCATAATTATCGGAATACTTGAATCTTTATTTTAGATTTTTATTGAAAAACACGGGTGTTTCAACAGTGAAACTCATTCCAACGCTTCAAAAAGTCCGCGTTTTAGGCGGATGTACTCAGGTGAAAGGAAAAATGTTTTACCTCGCGGGTGTTGCGATTGTATATCAAACGCCGCTATTATCGCGGCAGGATTGCCTCCCATTACATAAACGTGGTCGGAAAGTTTTAGGGCTTCTTCAATATCATGGGTTATGCAAAATGTGGAAAGCGAGAACGTCCGCGCCAAATCCTCATACCATTCCTGTATCTGCATTTTGCTGAGGGCGTCCAAAGCGGAAAAGGGTTCATCCAGCAAAACGACGCGGTTACCTTGCATACAGGCACGCAAAAGAGATGCTTTCTGACGCATACCTCCAGAAAGTTCACACGGATAACTGTTTTCGTAAGCGGAAAGTCCGAATTCAATCAAAAAAGGATGGGCATAGGCGCACGCTTTTTGGCGAGTCTGTTTTTTTATCAATAGCGGAAGAATTATGTTATCAATAACTGAAAGATGGTCAAATAATAAATCTTTCTG
>JAIRSB010000085.1 GCA_031255655.1 Spirochaetaceae bacterium
ATTATGTCTTTGTCATATTCAAAAAGAAGCTGCCCCGCCTTCACCTTGTCGCCCTCGTTCACGTGTACGGTAAAACCCTTGCCGTCCAGCTTTACCGTGTCGATGCCGCAATGGATGAGCAGTTCTATACCGTCATCCGAGATGACGTTTACCGCGTGCTTCGTGTCGAAAACCATATCGATAACGCCGTCTACGGGCGCGAAAACCTTCCCGCCCAGCGGCATAAAGCACACACCTTTGCCGAGGGCTTCCTGCTGGTGCGCGGCGTCCGCGGACTGGGTGATGTTCATCACGCGCCCTTTCACCGGAGAGACAATCTTCTTAGCTGCCGCCATATTCACTTTTGAAACATCAATGACAGTCCCTTCATCATTTTTGAGTTCCACCGCGTCTGGCTTGTATGAAAAATATACCATCAGGAACGCGCCGGTCATCGATAGCGCGCTGGCCAAAAGGACTATCACAAGGTTCATCGTGGAGCCGGCAAAGCCCGGAAGCAGATAGCTGGGGTAGGCGAACACGCCCATAGCGCCCATCTGCATAGCAAGTCCGTAGCCGCCGGAGTTGAAGCTGCCGAAAAGTCCGGCCAGAGCGCCGGAAATCGCGCCTGCGACACATGCGAGCATGAACGGATTTCTTTTTGGCAGGGTAAATCCGTAAATGATAGGCTCGGTTATGCCGAACACGCCGCCTATACCCGCGGCGATGGCTGCTGACCGGCGTTCGCTGTTTTTGATACGCGCCGCCATAGCGAAAACCGCGCCTACCTGCGCTATTACGGCAATCTGTGTATAAGCCAGCAGCAGGGTAACGCCGTGCCCGCCGAAGATGCTGCTGGGGATGGCGGCTTCTTGAATGCCGATAGGCACTATTGCCCAGTGAAGTCCGAATATGACAAGCACTTGCCAGAGTGCGCCTAAGGCAAGGCCTATGAGTACGGGGCCTATGAACTTAATACTCACAAGGCTCTGAACGCCGAATTGAATTCCAAGTCCGACCGCGCCGAATACCGGCCCGATAATCAGGAACATCAACGGAACAGAAATGATTATCGTGGCAAATGGCGCGATAAAGTTCTTTATTGCGGATGGCAGTGTTTTACGCAGATGCTGGTACAGTTTGCTTGCTCCGTAAATAGCGAAAATCGACGGCAGTACGGTGCCGCTGTAGCGCATCATGACGAGTATGTTCATGCCAAGGAACTTATTCAGGCCCCAAGGTCCAAAAGGGTATTCGTCGACGATGGAGGGATACAGCAGCGCAGCGCCGATAATCATGCCGACTATCGGGTCCAGTCCGAAACGCTGAGAGGCTGTGTACGCTATGAATATGGGAAGGAAGTACATCAGTGCGTCTCCGGCGGCGTGCAAAATCTTGTACGACATATCGCCGGAGGCCGCCCACACTGGGAAGCATACCGAAAGTATCGCCAACACTCCCTTGATGATGCCTATGCCCATCAATCCGGCGAGTATCGGGGTGAACACGCCGCTGATTGTGCCTATCAGCACATCTCCGAGCGGCTGGTTACCCCCCCCCCCCCCGCTTCCGGCGGATGATCCGCTTGTTGGCGCGCCGAGTTTCTCAAGCTCGACAAATACTTCGTGAACATCGTTCCCGATTACTACTTGATACAATCCGCCTGCCTTAACCACGCTTACGACGCCCGCCGTGTTTTTCACCGCGTCATCGCCTGCTTTCGCCTGGTCAAACAACATGAACCTCAAGCGTGTGGCGCAGTGCACTACGCTTTTGATGTTCTCTTTCCCGCCAACTCCGTCCAAAACTCCCTGAGCTGTTTTCACAAAATCTTTAGCCATTTTTCTTCTCCTGTTTAATTTTATCAGAACCGCTGTGTGCGGAAATTCTGTCTATATAGAGGGTTAAAAAAGAAATGTCGTTATTCGTGAGCTGCCAGCCGTGCTCTTTTTCAATGAAGAGTGCTATTTTTTCGGCGCAGCTAAAAGCGTAGTTGTAGCGTTTTCGCAGCAGTTCGTAAAGAACCATGTCTTCCTGCACTTGTTTTTCTTTTGTGTGGTACATGAAGCGCATTACTGTATTTCTTAGCAGTGCGATGAAGCCGCTGAAGTCAAAGGTGTGTTCGTCTATTACTGTTTTGTAGTGTTCTTCCACAATGCTTACTGATTTTTTAATTATATTTGATGTTTTGATGGTGTTTGGCATATCGGAGAGGTCGGATTCGGCGTTGATGAAATGGAGGGTTATGGCCGCCGCCTCTGTTTTTGGAAAATCTATTCCCGTTTCGGCTTTTATTATGTTGAGTGCCTCTTCGCCGATTGCGAACTCCGCCGGATAGATGTGTTTTATGTCCCATGCCAGAGGCATGGGGATGTCGAGATTGTCGCTCAGGCGTTTGGCGGCGTAGTTTAGGTGGTCGGCAAGTGCGATGACTATGCTTTGGTTCAGTGTCTGTCCCAAACGGGCTTTGCCAAAATCAACGATTTTGCTGGATAGTATGATGTATTCGTAGGGCATATCGGTGAGTATGTCGGAAAAGCGGTTTAACTGGAGGGCTTCCTGCGGGACGAAGACTTTTTCGACAAGGGACATTTCCACTTCATCCCCCGGGCGGAAGTTGAAGCCGAGTCCTTTTCCAAGCGCGATGACTTGCTGGCCGTTATCTTCGGCAAAGATGATGTTGTTATTGCATTTGCGGATGTTTATCACCGCTTTTCCCCTTATTCGCTCACAGTCGCCTAAAACTTTTTCGGAATAAGGTAATGCCTGATCGTATCAGTAACAACCCCAGTTTTATAACGATAAATTGGATATTCTGCTTTGTCAAATTTTTATTCGCATCCGTGCGGGCGGGGCCGCGTCATTGCGAAGCAATCTGTCGCACAGGAAGCAGCCTTCACTGTGATGGATTGCTTCGTCTCTTCTCATGCCGCCTGCTTCTCAGGCGGGGTTGCCGCCGTTCACGACAGGTGAACGGCTGGCGGAGTGTTATTTTTTATCTACCGGTATCGGGATTCCCATTATTTTCAGATTATAATTGCCTACAGCTCTTTCAAATTTATCTTCCCACGCCTGATATGTAAAAAGCTCGCCCAAAAAGCTGAATAATCCGGTTATGATAGCGGCATTAATGATTGTGTCAGAATTTTCCCATTCTGTGTTGTTATAATAAACAGCGCCCGTTATCAATGACGCGGCGGCTATTGCCGCAAAAGAATAATTAGCTATTCTTATGCCTAATTCAGCCTTCATTAATTTTTCATTTTCTGGAACTGATTTCAGCATGGAACGCAGTTTGCCGTATTTTAACGGTGTGCCGTCATACAAATGATAATCATAAATTGAAAAATAATTTTCATTATGAATTATTAATTCAGAAGCGGATGTCGCTCCTTCAGGCTCGATAGTCTGAGCAAAGACCGCGGAAACAGAGCACAAAGAACAAAATAAAATAACAAATTTTTTCATTGTAATCCTCCAAGTTATGATAATGTGATAAAACTAGTAAAAACAAATTTTTTCGTCAATATATTTTTGTAATTTATCTCAATGTTCACAAACAGCACTGCGCACTTGTGCGATATTCACGAGAAACAGCAATAAGACTTGTTTTATTCTCTGGTTTTGTTTATAGTAGATTTGTTTAGAAACTTCGGTTCCTAAGCAACAACCGCTAAAAAATGACTTGGGAGACAACCAACCGGGTTGTCGAACAAATCCAATGACCCACTTATGATTTTCCGCTGAAAGGAGCGGGTTTAGTGAAAACTGGAGAAAAATATCGTATGGACGAAAGACTAATAGTTAAGAATTTCCTTTGTTTGAAGGATGTTGACATTGAGGTCAAGGATTTTCTGGTTCTCATCGGCCCACAGGCCGCGGGGAAAAGCCTCTGCGCGAAGCTGCTGTATTTTTTCAGGACGATTTTTGAAGAAATAACGCTTTATCAAATGAAAGTCGCATTGGGGACTACGTCTGATTTTAATAAATTTCTCTCCGATAAATTTGAATCATTTTTCCCAAAAACCTATTGGGAGAGGCAAGAATTTTATATCGAATATAAACGTGATGAAATGACAATTTCTAAAATAGTGAAAGAAAAAAATAAAGAATTAATATTGTATCTTAACCAAATAGTCATGGTGGTATCCCACGAAATAAAAAAGCGATTTCAGAGAATCGTTAACACAGACAACGATCTGATTAAGATTAAAGAAATGTTGAATACATTCTCAGATAAGCCTATCTATCCTCCGTCTGCCAAGAATATTTTTATTCCAGCGGGAAGGTCTTTTTTTTCTTTACTGCAAAATAACATTTTTAGATTTTTACGGACAAGCAACAATATCGACCCCTTTCTTGCGGAATTTGGTATTATTTATGAAGATATAAGGCAGGCTAGTCATGATCTGCCAGTTGAGGTGCGAAATCTTATTCACGCCATCCTTAAAGGCGATTATGTCCCCACCGAAAACCTTGTACAGCTTGCGGATGGCAGTAAAATTACATTGGAACTGTTGTCATCCGGCCAACAGGAAGCCCTGCCCCTCGTGCTTGTGTTTGCCTCTATAATTTCTTTGCGTCTTGAATCTCATGAACTTACCAATATTTATGTGGAAGAGCCGGAAGCGCATCTATTCCCTGACGCGCAGGAACAAATGAGTCGACTCATAAGTTTTTTGCGGTATAACGCCAATCATGAAGTTACATTTGCTATTACCACTCACAGCCCGTATATACTTGCGGCCTTCAACAATCTTATCAAGGCAGGGAATATTGTAAAACAAAATCCCTCGCTGAAAGATGCTGTATGCGTTGTAATCCCCGAATCTATGCACATCGACATTGAGCGGTTTTCCGCCTACTCACTGAAAGACGGCAAAGCAACGAGCATTATTGACGAGGAAACCAGTCTGATTGATCCCCGCGCCATTGACGCCGTTTCTGAAGACATCATGGAAATCTTTAA
>JAIRSB010000154.1 GCA_031255655.1 Spirochaetaceae bacterium
CGCTGTTTTGTCTGTTTTTATCCCATGCCGTCCCCCTTTGTGCTGCCGCTTGTCCTCGTTGTGATGGTGCGATTTCCGCGTGGGCAGCACGGGTATCGGCGGGTCTGCATGGACGCCGGTTTTGGGCGCGGTATAACGCGGCGAGGCTGTTGTATTTTGTCCCGGCAAGGGGCGCGGGCGGTTTGCCGCGGGGTTTGAGGTACGCTAATTTGTAAAGGGGGGGGGGGGGGGATGAAATCGAGAATTTGTTGTCTGTCCGCATAATAGGATATTCTACTAAACTGTTGTGCTGAGTGTCAAGGAAAGCTCAGGCGGTTTTCGGAGCGGAAGTTCCGCCTCCTCTATCAAGGCGGCGGGTTTTCTCTTGGTCAGAAACGCGGCTACGCGCTGTGTCCGGCAGGCATCCCGCCGCGCGTCAGAGTCGGCTGTATTATCCCACGCCGCATTTTTCCACGAATTTTCCAATGGAGACGGCTGGAGACAGTGTTTTCGTCGCTCAATTCCCCGGATGTTTGCGGGCGAAGTTCACGGTACAGGTATTCTAGCTGCGGACATATTCTAGACGCCGCCCGCAGCAGTTTCATAAAAAAACGCGGTGCGCGGGGCGGCGGAGATGTACGGGGTGGTACAGGGGCGGTTCGCGAAGAGAACGGGAAACCGGCGAGGTTGACTTTTTGACCTTGAAACGGTCTAATTAAAGCGTATGTCTTTACGAAGCGCGCATTCGTACTACAATTCCCATAAACGCAAACAACGGGGGTTACTCTTTGTGTGCGCGGCTGTGTTTGCCATTGTTATACTGAGCCTTGCGCTTTTTGTAGTATCAGCGAACCGCTCTGTAAAGAAATACAAAGATTTAACGCGGCTCTGGAAGAACGGGGAATATAAAGAAGTGTACGATGAAAGCGGGCTGAGGCTGGAGGAAAAACCGCTGGATTTTTTTCTGCTGTCGATGCGCGGCTATTCGGCTTTTCAACTCGCTGTGGCGCAGATAAATAATCAAGATATGCAGATGTACGGCGATGAGAGTATAGCCGCGCTGCGTAAGGCTCTTTTGCAGAAGAGCGGCGAGCGCAGCGGGCGTGTACACTATGTGTTGGGCAAGGCCTACTTCTTAAAAGGGGCAGATTACGCGAATCAGGCTATTAAGTACCTTGAAGAAGCGGTTTCACTATCGTATCGCGCCGAGGATATTCCTGAATATTTGGGGCTTGCCTACGCGGAACTGGGTGACTACCGCAAAAGTGTCGAGGCTTTTTCAGAGGCGCTTTCTCCGGCTGATAAAGATGACACGAATGAGGCACCGTCCGATATTCTGCTGTTGGCGATTGCCCGCTCGTATTTTGAAATGGGCGAGGCTGACAGTTCCCGCGCATATCTGATACAGTGTATCGATATATCGAAAGATTTTACTGTTCAGGCTTCCGCTTTACTGATGTTGGGAAAGGCTTTGATGAAAGAAGGCGATATTGAGGGCGCGGAACAGCAGTATTTGCGCGTTTTGCGGGAGGGCGGGGAACGCGCTGACGCCCGCTATGAGTTAGGCGTGTTATACGCGGCACGGGGCGAAAATACGAAAGCCCGCGCTGAGTGGCGAAAAGTTTTGCGGCTGGATCCGGCTTATACTCCGGCTATAGCGCGGCTTACTATGTAATTACCGGAGGAATTATAGAGAAATGTTTGGTTTTAGATCATCAGATATAGGTATAGATTTAGGAACTTGTAATACGCTCATATATATACGCGGGAAGGGTATTGTCGTTAACGAGCCGTCCGTTGTGGCGGTGGAACGCGGCACTAAAAGGGTAATGGCTGTCGGGCATGACGCGAAGCGGATGCTTTGGAAAACGCCGGAAAACATAATAGCGATTCGGCCTATGCGCGACGGGGTAATCGCCGACCTTGAATCTACAGAAAAGATGATAAGGTATTTCCTTTCTAAGGCGCAGCCGCATCATTTCCGTTTCCTTAAGCCGCGCATGATAATCGGCATTCCATCATGTATCACCGAAGTTGAGCGGCGCGCGGTAGAGGAGTGCGCTTACAAAGGCGGGGCACGTGACGTAATGGTTATTGAAGAAAGCCGCGCCGCAGCCATAGGCGCCAACATCCCGATATTCGAGCCCGCCGGGCACATGATTTGCGACATCGGCGGTGGAACAACGGAAATCTCCGTTATATCGCTGGGCGGTATGGTGGTAAGCAACGCGATACGGTTGGGCGGCGATGAGTTTGATGAAGCCATCGTTAAGCACGTGCGCGGTGTCCATAACCTGATAATAGGCGAGCAAATGGCGGAACGGCTGAAAATAGAGATTGGCAACGCCTCGCCGGATAAGACGATAGAAAAGGTTGAAATAAAGGGGGGGGATGCCATCACGGGGCTTCCGCGCCGTCTTGAAATAGATTCCATCGAGGTAAGCGAGGCTTTGCGCGATCCAGTAAATCAGATAATTGACGAGGTAAAAAAGACGCTGGGGCAGACGCCGCCGGAGCTTGCCGCCGACATTGTTGACCAGGGAATAGTCATGACGGGCGGCGGCTCGCTGCTCAAAGGGCTGCCTAAACTCATTTCAAAAGAAACGAATGTTCCGGTGATACTGGCGGAAAATCCGCTTCAATGCGTAGCCTTGGGTGCCGGAAAATACTTCGATAATGTGCATGGTTTTGATAACGCGCGCAATATCTATGACAGTCTTAATAGATAATGGCGAAGGGCGCTAAGCGGAAAAAGCATGTCAACGCCGGTGTATATGTTTTTGCCGCCCTTACGATAGCTTCTTTTTCCTTGCTGCTATTTTCTACACGCAGTTTTGTGATCGATATTAAAGACATGGGCTTATCCGCTTTTTCAGGTATACGCGGGACGGTGCGCGTCATCTCTTCGGCTGTTTCGGGTACACTTCTTTCCGCTCGTGAACTGGTTATATTGCGGGGTGAATATGAAAAACTGCTGGACCGCGTTGCCATGTATGAGTATATGGAACGAAGCGCGGCGGAAATACGTGCTGAAAACTACCGTCTGCGTGAGCAGTTAGATTTTTCGCAGGGTTTAGCTTACCGGCATATACCCGCGGAAGTTTCGGGACACGACCCGGATAACATTTTTTCGGCGTTCGTAATCAACAAGGGAAAGACGCACGGTATCGAAAATAATATGCCGGTGATAGCCTTTCAAGACGGAATGCAGGCTTTGGCCGGAAAAGTTATACAGACCGCTCAGGTAGAAAGTCTTGTTATGCCGCTATACGACCAACGCTGCTTCGTTTCGGCGCGTCTGGCGCGGGGGCGTTATGACGGCATCGTAGAAGGACAGGGCAGTCCGGGGCTTCCGCTTCTTATGCGCTCAATCACAAAAAGAGCGCGGGATGATATAAAAATCGGCGATATTGTTGTTACCAGCGGCATGGGCGGCGTGTATCCGGCTGGTATCATACTTGGCAGGATAAGCGGAATTTTGCGCATGGAATACGAAAACACGATTGAACTAGAATTGGAAAGCGCCATAGATTTTTCGCGTCTGGAATATGTTTTTGTTATCGAGGAAAAGGACGAATGACAAAAAATGTAATCTGGACAACACTGTTCGCTGCCGCGGCCGGAATTTTGCAGTCGACATTACTGTCGCCTCTCGCGATACATTTTTATGCCAAACCGGATATAGCGCTTGATATTCTTGTGTTTTCCGCCTATGTAAACGGAGTGATGACAGGACAGCTTTCGGGTTTTTTTTCGGGGCTTCTTTTGGATTTCTTGTCTAACGCGCCGCTTGGTCTCAATATGTTTGTCCGCACCGTGATAGGCGCCTTGTCCGGTTTGTTGAACGGGGCGTTCTTTCTTGATAGGATAGCGCTTCCTGTTTTTCTGTGCGCGGGCGCGACATTATTGAAAGCCGGCCTGCTTTTTACGCTGAATTTCTTGTTTGCGGGGGCTGTTCCGGCTTATTCGCTCAACTCGCCGGTTTTGTGGGTGGAACTCGCGATGAATTCTCTTTTAGCCCCGTTGATTTTTTTATTATTGAATATGTTCAATGATTTAGTATCAAAAATAAGATAGCCAATACACCCCGCCACCCCTGCCTCTACCAAACGATGTAATGTCCGGGGTATTGAACAAGTCTAATTATGGTACGAAAAAACGTTGCTTAACAATCCCGCATACTTTCATTCTTAAAAAATTCACCAGAATTTGTGTCATCGTGTAGCAACTAAGCCATTCTGCGCCTTAGCTTCGCTGGGCAACGCTTCACTCTC
Source organism: Spirochaetaceae bacterium (assembly GCA_031255655.1). Classification (GTDB taxonomy): domain Bacteria; phylum Spirochaetota; class Spirochaetia; order Treponematales; family Breznakiellaceae; genus JAIRMY01. The sequence continues at coordinate 4,254 of JAIRSB010000154.1, forward strand.
ACGCCAAAACTCCATCATTGGAATCGACTGTTCAACCTCAAAACGGCGTCCGTCGCCGCGTTTTCGGCGAATGTGGCCAATGTCGCAAGCACGTCCGCTGACAGTGCATAGCTAAAATCATTGACATTCAAGGATATGCGGTGTAACGTAAGTATATGCACGTTGAAAGATCCCGGGCGGAATATGTTTCCGCGGAGTGGTTTGGGATGCCGCCTCCCGCGAAAGTGATTTTTTTAAAATTTCCCCCCGGTATATTGATTTTTTTTGTAATCTGGCTTTCGCCAAAAACCTGTAAACATTTTTCCATGCTAATCAGTAAAACAACGCCGCGTACGGCGAAACTCGTGTAGTGTATTGTACGCGCCGCTCAAAAACATATTTGTAGAACGTTTTCATGGCATTTTTTGTTTGCGGCGGCGGTTCGATATAAATTTTTTATAAGGAGTAATAACATGATGAAAACCTTGCAAAGACTTGGAAAGTCTTTAATGTTGCCGGTCGCCTGCCTCCCTGTCGCTGCGATTTTGATGGGAATAGGCTACTGGATGGACCCCAGCGGGTGGGGAGCAGATTCGCCCGTAGCAGGCTTCCTAATCAAAGCTGGAGGCGCAATCATCGATAACATGGGCATATTGTTTGCGCTTGGCGTCGGTATCGGTATGTCTAAAGACGGGGAAGGCACAGCCGCATTGGCCGCGTTAATATCATGGCTGCTCGTGCAAACAATGCTATCTCCGGCGGCGTACAGTATTATTTTCAGCGTACCAGCCGAAGAAGTTTCTCCCGCTTTCGGTAAATTGCAGAATCAATTTATCGGCATAGTCTGCGGACTTGTGGGCGCTGCTTGCTACAACAAATTTTCGAATACAAAACTGCCGGACGCACTTTCATTTTTCAGCGGACGGCGCTGTGTTGCCATAGTTACGGCGGGCGCATCGCTTGTCATCGTGCTATTGCTGGCGTTTATATGGCCGTTGCTTTACGGCGGCCTTGTAAGCTTCGGTGAGGCGATAGTTTCTACCGGAGCGATAGGTGCGGGTATTTACGGGTTCATGAACCGCATACTGATACCGTTTGGACTACACCACGCGTTAAACAGCGTATTTTGGTTTGACATCGCGGGGATCAACGACATCGGCAAATTCTGGAACGCCGCGCTCGGCGGAGTGCGCGGACAGACCGGCATGTACATGACCGGATTCTTCCCAATGATGATGTTCGGCATACCGGCAGCCTGTCTTGCGATGATTCACACGGCAAAGTCCACGAAAAAGAAAGTCGTAGCTGGTCTATTGCTTTCCGGTGCTCTGGCATCGTTCTTTACCGGAATCACAGAGCCCGTCGAATTCGCCTTCATGTTCATGGCTCCGCCGCTTTACGCGATACACGCGGTACTGACAGGTATTTCGCTGGCTGTAACAACAATGCTTCCGGTACGCTGCGGTTTCAATTTCAGTGCCGGACTCGTTGACTGGATTTTGAGTTTTAAAGCGCCTATGGCTGTGAATCCGCTGTTAATTATTCCGTTGGGGATTGCTACGGCGCTAATATATTACACCGTGTTCCGCTTCGCTATCGTGAAATTCAACTTCAAGACTCCGGGACGTGAGGACGATGACGCCTCAGACGAAGAAAAATCCGCTGTAACCTCGGGGGGGGGGGGGGGACAAAGACTTCATAAAGATAGCTGCGACTATCCTAGAAGGGCTGGGTGGAAGCGAGAACATCGCTTCCGTGGAATACTGCGCTACGCGGCTTCGTCTGGAAGTAAAAAACATGGAAAGTGTAAATGATAAGAAAATAAAGTCCGCCGGAATCGCCGGAATAATACGTCCGGGCAAAACAAGCATACAGATAATTGTAGGTACTAAAGTACAGTTTGTCGCCGATGAATTGAAAAAACTATTATAGAGCGTGAAAATCTTTGCTGTCCTCGCAAGACAAAACCCGTGCGGACAGCAAATAAAATCCACACCCTACCGCTATCGCTAAAAACTGCCAAGAGTGATGCATACAAAACTTCAGTTTCTAAACAACAAGCGCTAAAAAATGACTTGTTCGACAACCAACTATGTTGTCAAACAAGTCCATTACTGACCCGGCAATATATATTCAGACATTTGAGGCATAGGCTATAGCGGGATCAAGAAAATATCGGGTAATCC
>JAIRSB010000074.1 GCA_031255655.1 Spirochaetaceae bacterium
CTTCGGACAGATTAAATGGATTTCTCCGGGAATACAAGGCTTAAACGGCAAAATCCGTTTTTATTTGAAAATTGAATCTTTTGGCAGGAAAGCGCCTTCAGTTTATCTTTCATGTCGAAAAAAGCTACTTTAGGAAAAAGGTTTAACTTTTCATCATCCGAAAGACCGTCTGCCGCCGCCGCCGTTATGAGCCCGCAAGAGACAGCACCGGCTACGACTTTATCGGTGTCCGCTTCCGCGCCGGAATAAACGCATGAAACGCGGACAGAGTCGTAGTCAGGAGCCGCGTCAAAGCTGATGCTTTCACCTTTTTTACTCCCGCCGTCAACCTGAGAACAAAATAAAAGACATTTTTCGGCCATATTAAACAACAAGACCTTCAATTCATTGTCTTTTTCTAAGCCGTGAAAAACACTTTTGATTTTATCAAATTTGAAAATAGACCCACCGTCAACCACCCCCTCGTTATTAGAACTGGAACCAATCATACCGCTGTCCCGTACAATCACAAGAAGCCTTTCTATTCTATTCTCGTCACCAATGCGATCGATATAGAAATGCAAACGATGCGTGTCGAAACCGCCGTCAAGGTTTGGGAACATAGCGTCCACCTCTTTCAGCGGATTTTCTTTTTGAAATTCCTTGTCCGGTAAAGCCGCGTCGAATGCCCTGTCCATGAATTGAGAGATTTTCTTTAATTTTTTATTACTGAAAAAACCAGAAAAAACCGTCATAATGGGAAGTCCGGCAAGCATATCCCGCCTAAAAATCTCTTCTAGCGACTTTGAATAGGAGGGCATTATATGGCCGCCGTTTTCCAACAGAAAAACACCCTCGCGTATGTATCTAAGAATACTTTCATGTTCTTCAAGACGTTCGATTATCTCTTTTTTTAAATAAAGCTGACAATTTTCCACACGGTTTTGTTTATTGAAAATCGCTTCCGCCATGCTTTTGCAGCTTCCATAGCCGCAGGCAGAGCAGTTAAGGAAATCATCTTCCACAGTCTTTTTCATCTTGTAATAGATGATATCAAGGTCTTTTTGTGTCGGCGTTTTGTACGCATAAAGATTGCTGCTGCAATCCTTATACGTGCGGTTGTAGATGCCGGGCTTCCAGTAGCGGCGTATCTCACCTTTCACGCGGTTTGCTCCAAAAGGAAGTTTGTTTCGCCGCCTTTGCTCTTTGGTGCGCTCGTCCACCTTTGTTTCCAGCACTGAAAATGGAAGTCCCAAGTTGCCTGTGGCAACCCCGCCGTTGCATCCGGCGGAACAGCTAAGACAATCAATTAAAAACGGCGCAGCATTCTCTTCCAACATTCGGGGTATATCATTCAAATATTCATAAACTATTGCGGAACCCTCGATACGCCGTATTTTGGGCGACAGCGCGGGGAAATCACGCACAATAGTTTTTTTAAGACCGCCGGGTGACGAGAACGACACCGCGCGCTCCGCCATAGGCCCGTCGAAATCGAGCGGGCTGAAATCATTCAAATTAATATTCCGCTGCTCTACGATTTCTTTGAAACGCAACAGCGTAACATTGAAATCAATATGTCCGGTTTCCTCAAATTCACGTTTTTTCGCGGTGCAAGGCGACAACGCCGCTATTTTCGCGCCCGCCAGCGCCGGAAAATATTCTTTTATCATTATGGCGGTGTGCAGCATCGGGCTGTGCGCGGGCGCGAGATACGGAATAAGATTCGGAGCATACAATTCGCAGTAATTGACTATGACGGGACAGGCCGGCGATATGATTGTCGGCGGCGCTTCTTTCCGTGCGTATTCAATATAACTTTTCGCGGATAATTCCGCGCCGAAAGATACGTCAAAAACAGCCAAAACACCGCTGGATTTCAGAAAACTTATCACGCGGAATATGTCGTCAAACACGGTTACGGCGGAGGGAGCTATAATGACAACCAGAGGTTTGAGGTTGTCAAATTCTCTGAAAAACGCTTCGCTGTCATCACTGACCGCGCGCGCTTGACGGGAACAGGCGCGGATACAACGTCCGCAGCCCAGACAGCGGTCCGCTATTATGGCTACTTTATCGCCTGAGCCGTCCAAACAACTTTTTACGGGGCAAACCGCGATACATGACTGGCAATTGTTACATTTTCCTGCGTTGACTTTTATAAGTGGAGTCATCTATGTTGTTGTAACCCCGCAAAAGCTATCATCATTAGAAACCTACCTTTTCAAAGCTGTATACACCATGACTACATATCGAGCGAATGAAATCCGCTGGAAGCTCCCCCACCACCCCCCATACTCGCGCCGCTGCCGGCGCGGGTATGGGGGTTTATTTCAAGTACTTTCGCAGCGTTGCGCGAACCGCGCCTTTACCGGCAAGCATCTCGCTAAAGCAGCCTTCAACCTGAGCGGCTAACCCGGCGTCATACAGATTCACGGCGAAAATCTTTTCGTTGGAGAGTACCGGACGCAGCTTGCCGTTTGCCGTTTCCGGTTTGCCAAGCTCAATCCCTTTCAGATTTTCCTGCAAAACAGAAAGCATAGGATCGGGACTTACATCGAAAGCCTTCCCCTCATCGTCTATACCCAAAAGATAGCGCAGCCAGGCGGCAAGAACTAGAGGTATCAACTTCAAATCCTTGATGTCAAGTGACGGGGACGCCATGTACGCCTTGATAGTTTCGCCAAAACGGATAGGGATTTTCTGCGACGTGTCAGTGGCGATACGCTGCGGCGTGTCGGGCATGAAAGGATTGGGAATACGCACTTTTATCACCTCGTCGATGAACTGCTTGGGCGAGAGTATGCCCGGGTCAACCACAACCGGCAGCCCCTCTTTGTAGCCAATTATCTCAACCAGCTTTAGCAAATCGGGGTCTTTCATCTCGTCGCTGATTTTCGTGTATCCAAGCAGACAACCGAACACAGCAAGCGCGGTATGCAGCGGATTTAAGCAGGTGCACACCTTCATCTTTTCTACCTTGTCAACAATTTCGCGGGTAGTAAACAACACGCCCGCGCTCTCAAGCGCGGGACGCCCGTTGGGAAACAAATCTTCTATTACCAGATACTGCGCTTCCTCCGCATTTACGAACGGCGCGATGTACGTATTCTTCGACGTAACCTGCCCCTCCGTGTCGGTAAAACCCGTTTTCTCCAGCATCAACTTCACGCTCTCATCCGGACGCGGCGTAATCTTGTCTATCATAGACCAAGGGAACGACACCTTCTTGGGATCGCGGATGTAATCCAGGAAACCCTTCTCGGCAAGCCCAGCCTCCGTCCATACAGAGGCGAATTTCTCCACAGCGGCGTAAAGCTTATCCCCGTTATGCGAGCAATTATCCATGCTGACAAGCGCCAGCGGCAGCGCGCCCGCCTTGTAACGCTCGTAGCACAACGCGGAAAGCCGACCGATATAACTCACAGGCTTCGCCGGCCCCCCCTTAAAGTCCGCCTCCACATCAGGCAGCGTCCCCTTCGCGCTGGAAAGACTGTAACCCTTCTCGGTGATTGTGAAACTGACCATTTGCAGCGAAGGCGCGCGAAATACAGCGCGGAGTTTGTTTAATTCCTCCTCTTTGTCGATGCGGTGCGCGCTGGCTATACTTCCTATCACCTTTTTGTCAATTCCGCCGTCCGCCTTCAGGGTAACCACAAGACTCAAATTGTCGTGCGGCGTAAAAAGCTTATCTATTATCTCGCCGTCATAGCCCTCGGCCACAATTATTCCGGCTTTTTCCAGCCCCTTTTCCAGCAAAGTCTGGTGCAGGGCGGCAGGGAAAGCGCGGAATATGTTTCCGGCCCCAAAATGCACCCAGCGCGGAGCCTCTTCGGCAG
>JAIRSB010000184.1 GCA_031255655.1 Spirochaetaceae bacterium
GGTACGTCCGTCGCCGTTTTTCGCGCTCAAAGGCAGTGCCGGCGCGTAACTCATCTGTCCGAAGAAAAATCGAAGCGAATCCCGCGCCGCGTTGAAAGCGTTTTTTATATCCGGCATGGCGTCCCATTTGTTAAACGCGAATATAACCCCCCTCCCCTTAGTGCAGGCAAGTGCCGCTATTTTTTTGTCTTGTTCCGAAAAGCCTTCGAGCGCGTCTATCAAAATTATAACGATGTCTGCCTCATCCATTGTCTTTATCGCGCGATTCACTGAGTAGTATTCAATATTCTGGTTTACGCGGGCTTTCCGCCTGATTCCGGCGGTGTCCATCACGGCGAACTCCACTCCGTTCCAGACAAAACGTCCTTCGATAACGTCCCGTGTTGTCCCGGGTATGTCGCTGACAATTGAGGCGGACGACGCGCAAAGGCGGTTAGATAGTGTGGATTTTCCTGTATTCGGTTTCCCCACTATGCTAAGTTTTATCACGCGCTCTGCCGCTCTATCCTCCGGCGGAAACGCGCCTGTCCCATCGATTTTTTCGGCTATCGCGCCGGATAGTTCCGCTATGTTATCCCCATGTTCCGCCGAAACCGGATATATTTTATCAAAGCCGAAGCACATTACATTCCACGCTTCGGATAACAGTCTACCGCCTTCGGTTTTGTTCACCGCGACAATGAGTTTGCTGCTCAACGGGCGCAGCAGCTCAATAAACTCCTCGTCCTCAGCCGTTATTTCTCCTGCCGCCAGCATAAGCACGATGACATCCGCGCGCTCTATTGTCCGCAGTGTCCGTTCCACAACTATGCTGTCCAGCAGGCTTTCATCCGAATCGGGGTTCTCCCTGTCTAGTTTGTAGCCACCGGTGTCGACGAGTGTCGCCGCTTTTCCCGCGATAAGGGCGCGGACGGCCACGGGGTCGCGTGTGAGGCCGGGTTTTGGGTCTGTTATCGCTCGTCTTTTATGCAATAGGCGGTTAAACAGTGTCGATTTTCCTACATTCGGGCGGCCTACAAGCGCGACTACGGGTAATTCCCCGCCGGCGTATGAAGCGGTGTCGTTCATTTCTTTACGCTCTAACATAACGGATTTACTTTACCAGTTTTTTATAGAATATGCCATTACAAACAAAGTGTCTGCGGTTTGATCGCGCGCGGGCAGCTATTCATGTTTAACTCTTATTGTTATAATAGATCTGATAGACAACCCGGTTGGTTGTCTCACAAGTTATTTTTCAGTGGTTACTGTTTAGAAACTAAAGTTTCTAAACAATTCTAGTAGTTCCACAGCTTTTTCTATAAAAATATATTTTTTGGAGGATTTTGATGAATACAGAAGTTAAGGCTCTTCATTTTACGCTTGGAGAGGATGGAAAGGAGTATATTTATAAAAAAATTAACCGCATTCATAACGCAGAAAATATGATTGTTGATCTGATCATAAAAATAAGCAAAGACGGAAGCGCTTTTATAGCGGAAGCTAACGTGAATTTCAAATGGGGTGTGTCGGCGCATGTGAAAGAACATGATTTTGAGCTTACGGCGGCTATCGATAAGTTGACGGACAAGCTGGAAGCCAAGATAACTAAAGAAAAAGAAAAAAATCAGGGGAAACACTAATAAAAATATTCGCAAGACTTGGGGCTAAACCGATGATGCTTTTGCCCCAAGCAAACCCACTTCTTGCCGCCCGTCCCCTTCCCGCAGTTGCCACTTCCAGTTCCCTATGGGTTAAAAGTAATTACCTCGTTACGGTAATCTTAGTTTTTACCCTTTTCGACGGGTCAATTCTTGCTTTGTATCTTGCACGAAAGAAGGAGTAGGGCGTTTAAGCGCGGTGGGGGATATTAGGGAAGTTTAACGCCTTCCAGTCGCAAAAGCTGCTGTTTTTTGCAGATGCCGCCCGCGTATCCAGTGAGACTGCCGTTTTTGCCTATGACGCGGTGGCAGGGGATTAAAATGGAAATGGGGTTACGGCCTACCACGCCGCCAACTGCCCTCGCCGATGTATGTTTGCCCTCGTTCTCAAACTTGTATTGTTCCGCAAGTTCTCCGTAACTTATTGTTTTTCCATAAGGAATTTTAACAAGTTCATCCCATATCATTTTCTGAAACTGGCTTCCTTTTGGCATAAGCGGTGGCAAGAAATCTGGTTCCCGGCCTGAAAAATAAATATCCAGCCATTTCCGGACGCTTTCAAACACTGGCAGTTTTTGTTCCAAAGTGTCTTTTTCCAACGTTTTCTTAAAGTACTTCTGACCTTCAATCCAGAGACCAGAAATATTCTCGCCGTCACTTGCCATGGCAAGCGTCCCAAGCGGTGATTCTATATTATGAACATATTCCATGTATTCCCTCATTTTTCCTCCGCCGGTATTTTTCAAACGGTCTTTTGTCTATATACCAGTGATGATACAATATTCGCAGTGGACGTTAAACCATAAGGAATAGTCCACCAAACTGTCGGACTAACGTCAAGCCGGAAATACGCTGTGGACGAGGCAAGCCGGGCGGCGGCTTCTCTGCCTGTGATAGGGGCTTTAGAGGCGGGCGTTGGAACGGGAGGTATGTTGGCAAGAGAAAACGCGAGGCGTCCGGCACTCATTCGTTGATCGCGTCACAGACCAGAATGATAGTAAGACTTTGACTAGAAACCGAATTCTCCTACGATGAGCGTCGTAAAAACGCCGCATTGCCCAAATAATGGAATTAGACGCTTAAATCCGCCGTAGACTTCAAGCATAAGGCTGGCAAAGCGCGGCGCAAATAATATCTTGATATATTTACACACTGCTGATACACTAGCGGAATGATAGATCAAACTCTATTGGCGACATTGGATTTTAAGGCAAAAAGCCTTTCTAAACGCTGGATAAATCTTATTCGTAAAGAGCCGCACCTAAAGCATTACAACAGTTTCACTGATGAGCAACTTTACGAAATAAATACTCCGCTTTACCGTCAGCTCGCGCGTGCTCTTGAGCGCGGGATAGACAGGAAGGTTTTAGGCAGCTATTTCGTCCACATGGGTAAGAACAGAATGGAGAAAGGCATACCCATTTCTGAAGTGATATATGCCAGTAGTTTGAGTCAAAAGACGGTTGTAGACTACATTACGTCCGAATTTATGCATACGAATCCGCTTGCTATGTACCAAATTTTCGGAGTTATAGATAAAGTAAACGAATTTTTTTTCTTAGGCTGTTTCTACATTATAAAAGGATTTCTTGAGCAGACATACAAACACCTTAATCACCATCACAACATTTCAGAGGATTTGCTTAAAATATACTTCAAAGATGATTTTTTCTTCAAAACAGACGCAGAGGACGATTAGACCGCATGGATTTAAGCGATGAACTGATGAAGTCTCTCGATATCGAGACTGTTTTTACAATAACGATAGCTGGACATAGCATCCCTGTAACAGAAACAGTTGTCGTTTCGTGGGTAGTAATGCTTTTGCTGATAATAGCCGCGTTTATTTTCACACGAAATATGCGGCAGGTGCCGCGTGGAGCGCAGGCTATCGTTGAAGCATGCGTTGATTTCCTGAACAATTTTTCAAAGAATCAATTCGGCAAATATTCCGGCATTTTTGGCCCTTATATAGGAACACTGTTTCTTTTTTTGCTTCTTTCTAATATCATTCCGGCGATAACGCCTGTTTTTGCCGCGGGAAAAGAGCCGCTGTTTGAGATAAAACCGCCCACACGCGACGTCAATTTGTGCGCCGCTCTGGCGCTTGTATCAATCTTGCTGACATTTTTCAGCGGGTTGGTGGTGCGCGGTCCGTTAGGATGGTTTAAAAATCTGTTTCATCCAGTTCCTGTTATGCTTCCGTTCAATTTGATGGAATATGTCATAAAACCCTTATCGCTCTGCCTTCGGCTTTTCGGGAATATACTGGGCGCTTTCATTATCATGTCGCTTATCAATATCGCGCTTGCGAATGCCATAAGTTTTTCAATGGTGATACCTATCCCGTTCTCGTTGTATCTCGATTTCTTTGACGGCTTTGTACAGGCGCTTGTGTTCACTTTTCTTACCGCGCTTTATATATCGGAAGCGGTCGAAATTGACTGACAATAATAGGAGTTAGCAATGCCAAAAATAGAGGTGAACGAGGCGCTGTTTTTCAGTTTGGTGGGAAAGCATTGGAAAAAGCGGGAAGAACTTGAGGACGCGCTTTGTTGCGCTAAAGCCGAGCTTGATGAGGACAGTGATAAAAGTCTGCCTGAGACGGAGCGCGTATTAAAGATCGAACTTAACGATACGAATAGGCCGGATTTGTGGGGAACAGCGGGCTGCGCTCGTCAGTTACACATATATCATGGTGGGAAAATACCGTTTTACCCTTTCTTTTCTATTCCCGGTGACATGAAGGACGCGAGAATGCGTGTTGTTGTCGAAGCGAGCGTGGAAAAAGTGCGCCCATGGCTTGCCGGGTTTATAGCGCACGGCAACGAAGTTACGGACCCGGGTTTGCGGGATATGATTCAGACGCAGGAAAAACTGTCGTGGAATTACGGTCGCAAGCGCCGCGCCATTTCTATGGGCGTATACCGTTCTTCTTTAATAAAATGGCCGATACACTATAGGGCCGTTAATCCGCTTTCAGTTTCGTTTGTCCCGTTACAATGGGAGCTTTGCGAAGGTGTTGAGACCGAGACACCGCTTACGCTCATCGAAATACTAAAAAAACATCCCAAAGGTAGGGAGTACGCGTTCATTCAGGAACACGAGCCGGAACACCCTTTGCTTGTTGACGCGC
>JAIRSB010000192.1 GCA_031255655.1 Spirochaetaceae bacterium
TCGCGAAGAGTTTCTCGAACACGCCTGTTCCGGCGTTTCTGTTGAAGGTTATAGTGCAATACTCTCCCTCAGGCGCTTCCATCCATTTGCCAACGATGGTTATATCCGCTGTTATGGGCATGTTAAGGGTTGCAGTTTCTCCGCCTTCCGTTTCCCAGCCTATAAGGGCGTGAGATCCCCACTCCGGAGCTTCTCCGGCTTGTATCGTTTGACCGTTGCTGCTGTATTCGTCCCCAGGAAAATAGGGGATTGTGGCTATAGGAGAGACAGGTTCTGGAGGGAGATCAACCTCGGGGGGGGGGGGGGATTTTCGCCGTTTTTTGCAGCGTCGTAAGCGTCCCACAAGGCTTTTATTTCGTCATAATCCGCTTTCTGCTGCTTGTAAAGGTTCATCTCCTCTGTGTCAACAACAGGGTTTACCTGTGTGAGCGTAAGCTCTTTTTTTTCATTATCATCAGCGGACGCGTTCTCCCATCCGTTTTTGAAGGTGATGACAATATCCTTCACCGGCGTCTTTCCGTCCGGCCCTTTGCCCATATCTTCCGAGCCTAAAATGTCCGCGGCGCTGCCGCCGCCGTCGCAAGAGAAAATGGTGAACGCCGCAGCGAGCGCCGCCAAACCTAGTTTTAGTTTAGTCATAAACTACTCCTTGTAAAAACCCTTTTTAGGGCGTTTCAGAACACGTTTCCTGCGTGTTCCAAAGTTTTATTTACGGCGCCGGAGGCTGCGCCGAAAACGCCCTCTGCGTTTTCGGGGCGTCTCCGTCAATAACGCCGTTTTATATACATAACATTATATACCTTTTTACCGGAAATGTGTCTAGATATTTAACGCGCCGCAAGCCCATTGCCCAAGCCGCTTTTTGGTGTATATTATTTGGGAATGTTGCAAGCAACATATAAGGAGAAAGCAGTATGACAAAAAAAGTTGTCCTAGCGTATTCCGGCGGACTTGATACAACGGTAATCATCCCATGGCTTCGTGAAAATTATTCCTGCGATATTATCGCCGTATGCGTGGATGTCGGGCAGGAGGCGAACTGGGAGTCTGTCAAACGGCGCGCGCTGGATACCGGTGCGGCGGACTGCTATGTGGTGGACGTTAAAAAAGAGTACGTCGAGGATTATATTTGGCCGGCGCTTAAAGCTGGGGCTTTGTATGAGGATAAATATCTGCTGGGAACGGCGACTGCCCGCCCGCTCATTGCCAAGACGCTTGCCCAATGCGCGCGGAACGAAGGGGCGTACGCGATAGCGCACGGCGCGACGGGGAAGGGGAACGACCAAATTCGCTTTGATCTTGGCATCATGGCCTTCGCGCCGGATTTGGAGATTATAGCCCCGTGGCGCGAATGGGAACTGAAAAGCCGAGAGGACGAAATCGCCTATCTTGAAAAGCGCGGTATCCCCGTGCCGATGAAGAGGAACGACTCGTACAGCCGCGACGACAATTTGTGGCACATTAGCCACGAAGGGCTGGAACTTGAAGACCCAAGCCGCGAGCCTAAGTATGATTCGATGTTAAAGATGAGTGTGCCGCCGGAAAAAGCGCCGGACGTGCCTGAGTACGTCGAGATTGAGTTTGAAAAAGGCATTCCCACCGCGGTGAACGGCAAAAAGATGGACGGGGTAAGCCTTATTTACGAACTGAACAAACTGGGCGGGGCGCACGGTGTTGGGATTACCGACATTGTAGAAAACCGCGTGGTCGGTATGAAAAGCCGCGGCGTTTACGAAACGCCGGGCGGCTCCATTCTGTACTACGCCCACTCCGAGCTTGAACATCTTTGTCTTGACAGGCAGACTTACGCCTTCAAGCAAATTGTCCGCGAAAAACTAGGCGAGCTGATTTACGGCGGCTTTTGGTTCACGCCGCTGCGCGAGGCGTTGAGCGCGTTTGTCGATTCGACGCAGAGTCGCGTAACGGGCAAAACGCGCCTTAAACTGTACAAGGGCGGCATAACTCCCGCGGGCGCAAGTTCCCCGCTGTCGCTTTACAACGAGAACTTGGCCAGTTTCACTACGGGCGAGCTGTACAATCACGCCGACGCGAAGGGCTTCATCCGTCTGTACGGACTTCCCATTCTGGCGCGCGCTTTGCTGGAAAAGTAAGCGTCCGCATGTCCGCAGCGGCGAAGCAATCCAGCAAAGCGGCAATCCGCCCTCTGGATTGTTTCACCGCTTTCAGCTGCTTGCCGCTGGATTGCTTCAGCCTACGGGTTCACAATGACAGTTATCATAAAAAAAGCGTCATGTCTTGTTTATCTTTTTTAATCCCTATACAGTGATACCATGAAAATTGCGCTAGTCCTTGGCAGCGCAAGCGATATGCCGGTTGCACAAAAGGCAGAGGAGACGCTTGCGGGTTTTGGAATTGACTATGAAATCCGCATATTGAGCGCCCACCGCTCGCCGGACGCCGCCGCGTCTTTCGCGCGGGACGCGCGAAAAGCAGGCTTCGGTGTGATTATAGCCTTCGCGGGCATGGCGGCGCATCTGGCGGGAACGCTGGCGGCACACAGTACGCTTCCGGTCATCGGCGTGCCCTGCAAGGGCGGACTGCTGGACGGGCTGGACGCGCTGTTTTCCACTGTGCAGATGCCTGCGGGCGTGCCGGTCGGCGCGGTAGCGCTGAACGGCGGGGTAAACGCGGCTTTGCTCGCCGCCGAGATACTCTCGCTTGCCGACAGCCGCCTGGCGGACGAGCTGGCGGCGTACAAACAGCGGCTGGCGGACGAAACGGCGCAAAAGGACGCACAATTACAAGGGCGGTTTGATGAACGGCGTATATAACAAGCTGGAACAGCTTTACGAAGGTAAGGCAAAACGGGTTTTTAAGACGGATGTTGAGGGCGTGTGCATCGTCGAGTACAAGGATGATGCGACAGCCGGAAACGGCGCGAAGAAGGGTGTGATAGCCGGAAAGGGCGCGGTGAACAACCGCGTAAGCAACCGGCTTATGCGCTTGCTGGAAGAGCGCGGGATTTCTACCCACCTTGTAAAGGAACTAAGCGACACAGAAACCGCTGTTCTCCGGCTGGACATTGTGCCGCTGGAGGTGATTGTCCGCAACATAGCTGCCGGCAGCCTAGCCGCGCGGCTAGGGCTGCCGGAGGGCACAAAGCTGAGTTCAACAGTGCTGGAGTTCTGCTACAAGAACGACGCGCTCGGCGACCCCATGGTGAACGAATA
>JAIRSB010000198.1 GCA_031255655.1 Spirochaetaceae bacterium
ACAGGTTTATTACAGTTTTCGCCCCCGCCCTCTCTTTTTCGTGGTAACAATCAGTTCCCGGCAACATTCCTGATACAGTTCGAACAGGTAAGCCACTCGCTGGCTGTCATCGTCAAAGGTGCGTCCGTAAGCGCGTTCCACAGCCTTGTCAAGTTTTCGGTGAGCCTTTACAAGCGCGGGCGGCATGGTTATAGGGTCATAGAGACTGGCAAGACTGCTTTCAGGGAACAGGGGGCGAGCGTCTAAGACCGCGCGGGAGGACTCTTCTACAGCGGCCTTCTGTTTGCCGTTTGGCGCAGGCCATGGAAAATTATTGTAGACAATATCTTTCGAATAACGGTAACGCATTTCAAGCCTGCCGCAGACATAGCGCGTCCAAGCCATGTGCATTTCGGAAGTTAAAACTCCGAAGTGATACAAAGTACCGTCTGGAATAATTAGCGTTGAATCACTGGCTATAACGTCTTTTTTCATGAAACTGATGGGTATGTATTTCCTGCGTTCCGATGAAACACGCGGAATAAGAATAAAATCTTTTCCTTTTGGTTGAGTAATTTGCGCGAAAAGATGCGGCGTATCCGCAAGCTGCGGACGCGCGGACTGTTCACGTATCTTTTTAACTTTTTTCACTAGACTATATACTTTTTTTAGTTTCCTCAATTCATCAGGTTTTATATCCGTCAACCACAAACAATATCTTTTTATATTGTTTATAAATTCCTTAGCGCCTATATAAGGCCGTATCCACACAGACGCTTCAGGCTCGTTTTTCAAAAACTGTTCCAGTTCAGCCTCGTCAAAAAGCAATTCCCCGCCATCCGCAGGCATATTTCCGAAATTCATTTCCGGCACATCGCAAATGGGTTTCACCCTGGGTTCGATGAATAAATCCGGCGCGTCGACAAGATACGGGTTTATATGATTAACGCCGCTTTCTATCGGGCTTCCGGTTACCGTCGTGTAGTGATACAGCTTTTTATCACTCCGGTCAAACAAAGCAAAGCCTATAATCACGCAGTAAACCGCTGCCTTGCCGCGAGCCTCGTTACTCCATTTGAAAGTCTGATGGGCAAAATTGATTTTTACACCTAGCTTCATTAATTGCGGCCACAAAACAGGAACCAGCAAACCCTGGCTTATGCTGTTTGTCGATACAAAGGCCGCCTCTATTTTTGTCTTGTACATATAATGCGCGGCTGTTATGTACCACGCCGTAACATAATCCAAATTGCCGTAATTCTTTGAATAATTAAAAGCAGACGCCACCTCGCTTTTTTGCCGTTTATCCATCACCCGCGAACCCAAAAACGGAGGATTGCCCATGATGTAAGAAAGCTCATTTTTCGATACCACGCTCTCCCAGTCAAGCGTTAAGGCGTTATCGCAGTGAATGGACGGCGACACGTAAAGTGGTATGCGGACGTAATATTGTCCGAATTTTTCACGAATCATCATGTTCATCTGGTGGTCCATAAGCCATAACGCCGTTTGCGCCACCTGCGCGGGAAACTCCTCTATCTCTATCCCGTAAAACTGATCTACGTTCACTTTAAGCATCATTTCGGTGTCAAACTCCCTATCAACGCCTAAGAGTTCTTTCACAACTTCCATTTCTAAAAGTCGCAGTTCGCGGTATGTTATCACAAGAAAATTTCCGCACCCGCAGGCAGGGTCAAGGAACTTTAGTTTTGACAATTTCTCGTGGAATTGCCGCAGGCGGTCTATGCGAACACCGGACGTATAGGATTTTATTTTGTTAAACTCAGCCCAAAGCCTGTCGAGAAAAAGCGGATGTATTACTTTTAGTATGTTTTCCTCCGACGTGTAGTGCGCGCCTAAATCATGCCGACGTTCATCCTTCATTACGCTTTGGAACATGGCGCCGAATATGGCGGGGGATATTTTACTCCAGTCCAGCTTGCAGCAGTCGATTAGTGTCTCACGCATTGCAGAATCGAAATCAGCGGTTTTTAGCTGTTCCTCAAACAAATGACCGTCGATATACGGAAACTGGTCTAACTGTTCGTCAATATTCTTTAATCTGTCTTTAGCGTTCGTATCAAGCGTTTCAAATATTTTTTCGATGTGCATGGCAAGGTCGCTGCCGTCCAGGTTCGTGCGCTCTAATATGTATTTTATGAAATGACCGTGCGGGAAAATGCCGGAATGGTCGGCGAACATGCAGAATAAGAGGCGGACTAGGTATATTTCCAGTCTGCGGCCGCTGTAGCCTATAGCTTTTAGCCTGTCGTGAAGCCGTCCCATGTTTTCGGCGGCTTCGATGTTTACGGGGTCGAATTTCTTGTATTCGACGTTGGAATATCCTGCAAGGTATCCGAACAGTTCCACGCGCTGCGGCAGTTCCCCAAGTGTAAAGCGGTATTGTTTAGCGTCGTCCTCAAGGTCGTAGTAGTGAAAATTTACAAAGTCGCAGACCAGAATTCCTTTCGGCAAGTCGGCGGGCGGTAGAGAGGCGGCATAATTTTTGGCCTGCTCGTAGGCCTTGTCCAAATCTTTACCCGGGGACTTCATCTCGATGATGATATGACCTTTCCAGAAAAGGTCTATATAGCCGCTAGACGCGATGCCTTCCGGCCCGTCTAAAAGGTCAAAGTCGCCCGCCAAACGTACTTTTTTCTCGAAAATCGCTACTTTTGCGCGTGATACCCCGAAAATGTGGAAAAAATCGTTTTCAAATGTCTGAGCGTCAGCTTCCTCTCTGGCGGCAGCGACTTTTTCCTTCCAGTCAAGCGCGAACACGGCGGCGCGGGTTTTTATCTCGTTCCAGGCCAATGGCATGGTCTACACTAGCATAAAAACGGTCGAACCGCCAGTCCGCGGGGTGTACTATGGAGAACGGCAAAACGCATGCGGGATGTAAAGCTAATGAGTCAGAGTAGCAGTAAATATTAGCCGGAGTTTGTGCGCAAAGATTGGTACTCCAAAACCGCCTCAGCGTTACGCCTAATCGACCGCGGCCCAAGCCATGAAAGCCCCATAGCCGTGCCTTTGAACATGGACTTTATGTCCGAATCGGAGAGCCGCAGCAGCTCGCGGGCATCAATGAAGCCGGGAAGTCTACCCTCACTGGTAGTCACACCCTGAATCGGGCATTTGTTATGAACGCAGGCATCCTGACAAGCCGTGCAGCCGTACAGCCGCGTTCCCCAAACCGCACGCACGGTTGCCGGAATCCCGTTCAAACCAAGCTCAGGCGAGCCGTGCCCCGACGCATACCATTGCACACATCTGGCGCGGTCGATAAAGCCGTTACCCAGAACCGCGCCCGTAGGACAGGCTGCCGCGCAGGGCGGTTTTTCGCCGCAGTCCACACATAGAGGGAAGTGTGCGTCGCCTGCGCCTGCAAGAGGCGGGTCGCTTTCCAGTGTTACAGGCAGCGTCATGGCCGCGATTACGAACAGCGAGCCTGCTTCCGGGCTTATTATCAGCCCATTCCTGCTGAACGCGCCCAAGCCGGACGCCGCCGCGATATGTTTTTCGGGTGCGGACGAATTACAAAGTATGCGGAAACTGCATTTTTCGCCGCCGTAACGCAGGCGGACAAGACTGGCAATCCGCTTCATTCGCCTAACCGCCTCTCGATAGTAGTTGAAACGGGCAAACGGCGCTATTGCAGCCGGACATCCGCCCGCTTCCGGCGGCAGACAATTCTCTTGGTGCTGATTGCCGTAAGGCAGGGCGCATACTAAAATAGATTTCTCTCCGCCGGCGTATTGCGGGTATCGTGAAGCGTCAAAATTGAATGGGGAGAGTACGCGGGCGCGGATAAAACCGGCATTCAACGCCGCGGAGCATATATATTCTTTATACAGACGCATGATGTATACTAAGAAATCCAATCCCTAAAAAACGCAGATATGGGCGGTTTTAGAGTCGTTTTGATGCGAAATCCATTATAAAATCTAACGTTGAAGCCAAATTAACTAACCATTCGAATCGAAAATACCGATAATCAAATGAGATATTATCCATGATACAAATGACCTTCTTCCTAAAATACCAATCCCAGCTTAGGCGCATAAGACCTGTTGTATATAATAAGCTGGAAAAATCGATAGTCAATAGCGTAAAACTGCACGGTGGGAACTTGAAAAACGAATACCACACGATGGCAGCGGTTTTTGACGATAAAAGTTTTGGTTTTTGGATTGATATTCTTTCGATTATTGAAACATTAAGGCGGACGCTCGATGAGTTAAAACCGGAATTGTACGGTCACGTCTGCGTTTTTAGCGAAATAATTGATTGTGAAAAAATACCTTTAATTTTGAATTCGCTTCCTTCTGTAAAAATAGTCAGCGGTATTTGGTGTACGAACGCAGTACAAAAAAATCTTAAATTTTTTTTTGAATTTAAAGAAACATATAGAACGAATGAGACATTTTTGCGTGATAGAAAAATAGCGGAATTAAAAAATATAAAAAAACTTCACGGAATAAAAAGGCCAGATTCTATCAGGCATGCGGTAAAACGTTTTTTTAACGACAGTAACGCCGGCGGGAATGTCGTGCTTGTCGGGAAAGATTTTATAGGGAAGCGAAATTATCTGCATTGGCGCTGTGCCAACTCGCGCGAAAACTGTACGCCGCTTACGATACGTTTCGACTCGTGGGGGCGGACGCTGAACTGTTTTTCCGACGCACTGAGTCCGGAAATGCGGGATTTTATCAAAAGCAGAAATGTTAAAATCCCGAAAGAAGCGGACGAACTTTATGAGGCTTTATTCACGGAACGTCTGCGGACGGAATATTCAAAATATTCATTGAGTAAGGCACGGAGACTCTTTCAAATACTGTCCGAAACTTACGCCGGCGCGGTTTCGGGGCGCAGAGATTCCGGCGTTATCATACTTGAAAACATACAAAACGCGGATTCTGATATGCGGCAAATAATCATGGACTATCAAGCATATTACAAAAAAAATAATATCGCGGTATATGCCACCTGCGCTTTAACGGAATTGCCGTCTGCATGGAAACCGATGTTTTCGGTGGTAATAAATTGCTTTAATGCCGAAAATCCGCCGGTTTTCCGGCAGGAAACATTAAGCCAAAGCCTTTGGGAAACCGCTTACGCATGCGAAATGATGGGACGCTATTTTCCGGCGTTTATGTTTTCGGATTTATTTTCTGAAGAAGGAAAAAATCCAGCCTCTATAGAGCGTTCGCTGGATATGCTTTTGGAATGCGGAGTCATACGTTCGCTTCAAGACCCAGAAGTTGAAATCGTAGGCTTTATCCGGGGCGTTGAGGAGTTGCTCGGAAAACGCGCTTCGTATATACGCGGAATG
>JAIRSB010000231.1 GCA_031255655.1 Spirochaetaceae bacterium
AAAGGGCGCGGCGCTGGTAAGGGCGATCTTTTTTATACACAAGTAAAATACCTTCGCCGCGCCAAAAACGCTCCAAAAGGTCTTGTTCTGCCTACTCAGGAGAAAAACTTGAGTGTTACGCTGGAAAACTGGCGTCTAAAAGAGCTGGAAAACTGCCGCGAATAGTTTTCTCACGGCTCTTTACGGTTTTCCCACGATAAGCGCCAGCAAGCCGCGCACAAGGACGGCGCGGCTTATTCCATTAGCGGGTTGTATGACGGCAGCTCGAAATCATCGAACGAGGGGACGGTAAAGTCAAACAACAATTCGTTATCCCCAATCTCATTCGCACCGCTATTACCGGTAGCTGGCATAGCGGCAGGCGCAGCATCAGGAAGCTGTCCCAAATCAAGCGTAGGCATTTTCAATCCCGAAATCACATCTCTATCGTCAAAAGCACTCACTCCGCTGCGCAGGGATTCCATAGCCATGTGTGTCCGGTATTCACCGTTTTCGTGGTAAGTGCAGTATTCAGCAGGACGGAATTTGTCAAGGAAAGTCAGCGTAACGCTGCCCTGATTACAGGACGGCGTCAAAAGCTGCCCCGATTTCGCGCAAACCCGCACATCAACCAGTCCGCTTTCGGGACGCCTAAAGTCTTTCGCCGGAAGTTTCCTGTGAACTTCACGCATAAAATCGCCCCATATAGGGCCTGCCAGCGTAGCTCCAGTGAGGGTAAGTCCAAGCGAATTGCCCGGTCTATCGAAGCCGAACCAAATTGCCGTTGTATAGTACGGCGTAAAGCCAACCGTCCAGGCGTCCGACCAATTTTGCGTTGTGCCAGTTTTTCCCGCCGCCGCGATGCGGTACCGCTCTCCCTTATCGTTTGCAAACACAAATTTCGCGCCCTGCCCGCCCAATGTCCCGATTTCCACCGTTTTTTTCAAAAGGCTTGTCATGATATAGGCGTTTTGCGGGCTTATAAGCTGAATCGCCCCGCCTTTCTGCCTCTGCTTCTGCCTGATTTCCCGCTCATTATCGAGTATGACCGTGCCGTTGCGGTTTTCAATGTAGCGGATGGCCATCGGGGTAACTTCCCGCCCTTCGTTAGCGAACGTAGCGAAAGCCCGCGCCATCTGCACCGGCGCGATCGAAATTATGCCCAGCCCTATCGGATACACATGAGGGAAAGTGCGGCGTTTTATGTTGGGGTCTGTTATTCCCAAAAGCATCGAGGCGCGGTCTATCGCGGCATCAAAGCCTATTGTGTCCAGAATTTTGATCGAGGCTACGTTCATTGACTGGGCAAGCGCGTCATACAGAAGCACGGAGCCATTCCATTCACCCCTAAAATTCAAAGGGATGTACGGGGTGCCGTCTTCGTTATGAAAAACAACCGGAACGTCATAAATCATTGAGGAGGGCGTAAACTTTCCGCTGTCTATGGCCGCCGAATAGTACAGGGGTTTGAAGCTGGAGCCGGGCATGATATGCCCCTGTGTGGCGCGTATAAGCTGGTTGTTTTCGTCATATTTCGAGCCGCCAATCAGCGCTTGTATGTAGCCGGTTTCGTTTTCAATGAGAATTAACGCTCCCTCAACCACATTCTCTTCGGTGCTCGCCTTTAATTCGACAAAACCCGCATTGGAAATATCTTTCATGCCTTCAACCCCGAAAGCAAGCGACGCCAAATCTATGACGGGATTCAGCACTTTGGTATAGCGGTTCATGGCGCGGGTCTGATTGTGTTCCTGCGACGTGCTCGTTAGAATGTTCACATCAAACGCGAGTGACAACAGGTTTACGATGGGGATGTACATCCGTTCGGCGCGGACAAGGCGGTTACCGGACGAGGCGCGGTATTCCCTATTCGCGCGCGTTATCCCTTCAGACATATACCTTTGGGCCGCGTCCTGAAAACTTAGGTCAAGCGTCGTATGGACTGTATAGCCGTCGCGGTAATAATCCATTGTTTTGTACATCATGCCGTCAAGCTCGCGGCGCACATATTCGCTGAACCATGGGGCTTTGTCGTCTCGGTTAAAATATGCGGCTTGCGACACCCGCGTATAATCGTAGTTTTCCCAGTATTCGTCAAAAGACGCTTCCGTATCGGCTTTCGTTGCGTAGCCCAGTTCAATCATGCGGTCAAGAACGCTTAACTGTCTGTCCATCGCAAGGTTGGGATTGTCCAGCGGGTTGTATTTTGCCGGACTAGAAAGCTGAATTACCAGAATGGCGGCTTCGGCAAGGCTTATATCTTTTGCGCTATGCCCGAAAAAATACTTGCTGGCAGCTTCTACTCCGTAGACGCCCGGCCCCATGTACATATAGTTTAGATATATCTCAAGGATTTCGTTTTTTGTGTAGCGGCGTTCCATTTGCAGCGCCCACCACAACTCCCGTATTTTGCGGGAAATTTTCCGTTCGGAACGGTCGGTATACAGAGTTCCGGCAACTTGCTGGGTTATTGTGGAGCCGCCGCCCAAATTCCGCCCTATCAGCAGTCCGTAAGCGGCACGGGCTATGCCGCGTATGCTAAAGCCCTTATGTTTGTAAAAGTCGGGATCTTCACGGGCAAGCACCGCAAAAATTAGATGCCGCGGTAAGTCGGCAAGAGATACGAGTTCGCGTTTTTCGTCGGCGGAAAATTCAGTGATTAGCTCGCCGTTTATGTCAAGAATTTTTGTCGGTAGAGCGGGCGCAAATTCCTGGAAGTTTTCCTGATTCATGATGTTCGCTGTTTCAGCAACCGCTATACCCAGCGCGGCACCGATTCCGGCGACAAAAATAACGGTAAGGACGCCCATTACTCGTATAAAGCCGCGTCCGCCGCCACTATTTTTCATGGGTTTATGATAGAAAAATTAAAATCCGCTGTCAACGCCTCGAAACTCCTATCCGCGTACAGACCGGGATTTACCCGCCCGGCCGTACGCCGGATCATTTGGCGGCTATATATTTCAGAAAATTACGCAAAAGGTATGTAAGCAGCACAGTACCGAGTATCATCACAACGGAAAGCGCGTTTATTACAGGCGACACTCCGAAACGTATCGCGGAGTAAATGTACAATGGCAATGTTGAAGACCCTGGCCCCGCCACAAAATAAGTGATGACAAAGTCTTCCAGCGAAATCGTTATGGCCGTTAGGAAACCCGAAACGATGCCCGGCATACAAATTGGGATAGTTACCTTCAACAAAGTCTGCCTCTCACTAGCCCCAAGGTCGGCGGCAGCCTCAATGATGGAAAAATCGAATTCGTCCAGACGTGCCATTACCATGAGGAAAACAAACGGCAGATTAAACGTGGTGTGCGCGATGAATATAGTAAGCAGCCCCAGCCGCATTCCAACTCCCGAAAAAAAGATCGACAACGAAACGCCGATTATAATTTCCGGCAGCACCATAGGCAGAAACGAGATTATCTGAGTGTAAGAACGCAGACGAAAACGATACCAGTTGACGCCGATAGCTCCCAATGTGCCAAGCACGGTGGCGGTGGCGGCGGAAGTCGAAGCTATCAGCATACTATTCCAGAAAGCGCGCCAGAGATTGCGGGAATTAACAAACAACTGCTCGTACCAAATAAAAGAAAAACCCGTCCAATTCATGCCCTTTGATGAATTAAATGAGTACAACAACAGAACAAAAAGCGGAATAAAGAGGAACGCCAATGTGCAGATAAAAACCGCTTCTGAAAACGAAAAAGGCCGGCGACGGACAGCCCGCCTTGCATGCCGGTTGGCTTCGCCGCGAGGTTTGTTCCCCCGCAGCTTAGTTATGACCGCGTTGACTATCCCGCTCAATTCATGCTCCTTTTCGCCGTTTTACCAAGCCGTTTTTCGTCCCGCCGCTGTAAACCGAGCATACACATCACGCCTATCGTCGTTACCACAGTAAGCGCCATAGATATTGCGGAGGCAAGCGGCCAGTTGCGCGATTTAGTAAGCTGGTCGGCGATAACGTTTCCCAGCATATACGAATCTTTCCCACCGACAAGCAGCGGCACAGCGTAAGCGCCGAATATAGGAATAAATGTAAACAAGAAAGCCGTGTAAATACCGCCGCGTATGCTCGGCAGCAAAATTTTAGACATTGCTTGTATCGAGCTGGCTCCAAGGTCACGCGCCGCCTCCAACAATGAAAAATCAAACTTGTCGATAGATGAAAACAACGGCAGTATCGCGTAAGGCAGATACATATACACCAGCACCAGAATAACGGCGTTTTGGTTGTACAAGAAATTGATATGCTCTTTAATCAGCCCTATTTGCGTTAAAAACTCGTTCAAAAAACCCTGATTTCCCAAAATATTCATCCACGCATAAACGCGGATAAGGAAATTCGTCCAAAACGGAATGATAATCAGCATTAAAAGCAGCGATTGATGCTTGCTGCGAACCATGAAGTAACCGCAGGGCAGGGCTATCAGTATTGTTATCACGGTAGCGGTAAGCGAAATCAGCACAGTTTTAAGGGTGATAACCGCTATGTTAGGATTTTTCAGCGCGATATAAGCATCAAAGCTGAATTCCGGCGTTACACCGCCGTACAAGCCTTTTTTCAAGAAACTATACAGAATTATTATCAATAGTGGGGCAAGAAAAAACACGGAAGCCCACACCGTCATCGGAGCTGAATAAATCAGCCCCATATTCCGTTTCATCAGCGTCCCGCGAGACGCTCCGCCGTCCCGTGACGCCGCGATGTTCACGCGTCCTCCTTGACGCAAACGATGTACCCATCGTTCGCGCTCCACGACAAATACACCTCGTCCCGCCAAACGATGTCCGGGCCTTCGTCGGAGTAACTGGCGTGCTGTTTTATCACCCTGATAACCGGCTGGGTGTCGCCGGAAGCCCCGGACGCGGCGGGGGAGGAGGCATTTGCCACTTTGACATAGTATTTTGTCTGAAAGCCGGAATATATCGGCTCGTCAACAATACCTTGAAGCATATTTATGTCCTCACGCTTTGTTACAGGTTTTTCTATAGAAATAACAATTTTTTCGGGACGAACGGTAAAGCTCACATTTTGACCAGCTTTTACATTGTCATCGGTAGTAACTTTTATCCTGCCAAGACCGGGAATATCAAGCTCGGCCATGTACTCGATCTGCGGCGTGTCAATTTTTTCGACTTTAACAACTTCGCCGTCAAAAAGATTTGTCTCACCTATGAAGCGGGCAACAAATCCTGTCGCCGGACTTTCGTAAATATCATGCGGAGTGCCCACTTGCAGCACGTTTCCCTGATCAAGCACGGCTATACGGTCGGACACCGAAAGCGCCTCCTGCTGGTCATGGGTAACGTAAATAAATGTAATACCTATTTTATCGTGTATTTGGTCAAGCTCTATCAGCATATGCTGCCGGAGCTTCGCGTCCAGCGCGGAAAGCGGTTCGTCCAACAGGAGTACATGGGGTTCTCTGATAAGAGCACGGGCTATCGCCACCCGCTGTTTCTGCCCGCCTGAAAGCTGCCTAGGCTTTTTTTGCGCATGCCCTTCAAGCTGAACGAGTTTAAGATACTCGTAGACTTTCGCATCAACTTCGTCACGCGGAGTGTGTTTCAAACGCAGCGGAAAAGCTACGTTTTCAAATACGGTAAGATGCGGGAACAAAGCGTAATTCTGAAAAATCGTGTTTACCTGCCTGCGGTTTGGCGGAACCGGCAGTACGCTAACACCGTCAAATTTAAGATCCCCTTCGTCAGGACTTTCAAAACCCGCGATGATGCGCAGCAACGTTGTTTTTCCGCAGCCTGAAGGCCCTAATAACGAAAAAAACTCACCCTTTTTAATGTCAAGATTGACATTTTTTAGCACGTCAAAGTCTTCGAAGGATTTATAAATACCTTCGATGGTTACATCGCTCCCTTTCAATCCTTTCCGTACCTCCTGTCGTTCGCTTAAATCTGAATAATAATGTAGATTATTGCGCACCTCGTCAAGAGCACGGATAAGCCTTTCAAATTTCGCTCATGAATCCAAAAATACGTCCTACTCTGAAATACAGAACTTCTATATCAAGATATATAAAAGAATTAAGCGTTGGCAGAATGTCCGCGAATTATGCGGCATTTCTCAAGATATTCGGTACTAGAATAACTTTTTTATTTTGTCGATAATTAAGTCAATATTTCTAAAATTATTTTTCGAGGGGATTGAGGGGATTAAATGTCTGCAGCACAACTTTCAGTTGCTAACTATAGAAAAGGAATGTACCTGCTTGTCGAGGGCAAAAACAGCAACGGTAATTTCTTTATTTTGCGGGAAGGCCGCGTAGAACTGTCTAAACAGATGCAGTTTCCAGAAGAAAACAGTATGTCTATGGTGGTACCCGGCGACTTTGTCGGGATTGTTCCAGCCATGGCTAAACGCAGTCAGATTGAATCGGCGCAAGCGTTGGTCGATTCGTCCGCGATTGTTATTAATCGCAATCAATTCGGGGATCTGATACAAAACAACCCGCAGATAGCTATTAAAGTTATACAACAGTTTTCGCGGCGCATACGATTTTTAAACGATTCTTTGGCGCGCTTTTCTTCCAGCGGCCCCGCCGGCAAAAAAAACGAAGACGGCGCCGATAGGCTTTTTCATTTGGGTGAATTTTACAGAAAAACAAGCATGAACGTGAAAGCTTATTATGTGTTCAAACGATATATGGAATGTTATCCGGATGGATTGAATTTTAAAGAGGCTCAAGCAATGGAGGTAAACCTTAATCAATATTCCTCGTCTGGTTATGAAAACACGAATACTCCGTTCCAGCGCAATTACAAAGACGGCGGTTTGATTTTTGCCGAAGGTGAAATGGGACGTGAACTTTATATAATCAAAAAAGGCTCGGTAAAAATTTGCAGAATTTTGGACGGCAATGAAACAATTTTAGCAATACTTAAAGAAGGCGATATATTTGGTGAAATGGCGGTTATAGACGATAAACCCCGTTCCGCTACGGCGGTCGCGTTGGGGGATGCCTGCATGATGGCAATACTCAAAGAGAATTTCGCTGCAATATCGGAGACGCAGCCTCAGATAATCACAAACATAACGCGCACACTATCCGAGCGCATTTGGTTCAGTTATAAACAACTGTCAAACGCGCTGATAAAAGACCCTGTCGGCCGCATATACAATTATCTGGCTATTACGCTTGAGAAAAACAACATAGAGCAAATACCCGGTATGTCGTACATTTTCAGCTTCAGCGCGAAGGAGCTAATGAAAATGGCCTCCATTCCGGCGGACAAATACAAAACCATGTTTACAGAAATTTTCAGAAGAAACGGATTAGTTTCCCAAGTGGACGAAAAACTTGTTGTAAACGACGTCGATGAAATATATAAACTTGGAATATTCTATAAAAACAGGCAGGAAAGAGAGACGGCTAATGCCGCCGCAAAATAATAAACAGACATCATGATAAAGAGCGATAAACCAGTTAAAACAGCAAACGACACAAAGCCCGGCGGCAAAAAACACGCTGGTGCGATGGTATGGATATGCGTTTTTTCGCTCTTAATCATACTTGCCTCCGTCGCTAAAATTTTATACGACGGAACACTGGAAAGTGCAGAAGCCGAAAACGCGGCTGTGAACCGCCAGACAGCCGCCGTGTTTGATATATTTTTTTCAAACATGCGCGGCGCTTCACTCATCTTGCTGGAGACAGCCGACACTGGGGCGCCGGAAAACGGCAATACTTTGGCAGCTACGTTTTTTGAAAATAATCCCCATGCCGCCGCCGTAACATTTTACGAGGAAGCCGGAAAAAAAAGTGAACGGCTGACATTCATAAATGAAAGCTTTTTCAGCGTCAACGGCGCGAGCCCGCGTCTGCTTGATATTTTCACGGAACTGCATATATACGCGGTCGATACGGCACGAAAAGGCGGTAAAACGGTACTAAACGGCGAAACCATCTTCGGCTTTCCGCTGCTGGCGATGTTTTTCCCGTATCGCGGCGGCGCGGGGATTGTATTTTTTTACCCCACGGAACTGAGAGAAACACTCACCGCTAGGACGACGTATTGTATAAACATGGACGGCAGCATACTTGTATATTCAGAACACGCCCCGCGGCGCGGCGACCTCAATCTTTCCAACCATCATTTTGTCAAAACTTTAAGCGAAACCGAGCAGAACAGCGGGCAAGAATATTACGTTTCAAATACGGGAGAGCGGATACTCGGCGCGTACACCATGCTCGATTCCGTGCCCGCCGCGCTGATTACCGAAACGACTTACCGCGCGGCTTTAAGCGGACTGCTACTCACCGCGAAACGCGCCGTTTTAATAGCGGCTTGCGTGATTTTTTTCATGACGCTAATACTCGTATCATTCATAAAAAGCATCAACACATCTTTGAAAAAACTAGAATTATTTGACAACGTAAACCACGAACTGGAAGTAGTAAGCCGTTTCGCCGATATGCGGCTTGCGCGGCAAAGTTTGGAAGGGGCTTTGACCGACGAAGCTGAATATAAAAAAGCCACCCTGCTTTTATCCGAAATAGAAGCGTTTAACGGCGTAGCCGGACGCTTAAATCCGAAAGAAGCCGTGTCGCTTATTAACGATTACGCCGTACGGATGGAGGCCTGCGTAAACAAAACAAACGGTAGCATTGAACAACTTCAAGACGGCTCGATTATGGCGCACTGGGGGTCAATTTGTGCGAGCGGCGACATCAGCCATGACGCGCTGAACGCCGTCCGCTGCGCCCTGATGATGCGCGTGTCCGTATACGAACTCAATAAGGAAAGAGAGGCGGCAGGCAAGCCCTATCTAAAATTTTTCTGCGGCATAAGCAGCGGAGAATTCATCGACGGGATAGCGAGTTGCAACGAACGCTCGCGCCATGTCTTGATAGGCGAAACCGCGGTAATCGCGGACATAGCCAAAGCTCAAAACATCGTTTTTGATACCGACATACTGATAAGCGAAAGCGCGTGGCGTTTAACGCAAAAATATATCGTTTTTGAAGAGGTAGCACCCCTGCAAATCGAGGGAAGAGAAAAACCGCTGCGCATATTCGCTCTTATAAACCTAAAAACGAGATCGGGCGAGGCTCAGGTATTCCCCGCAACACTTTCTGATGTCCGCGGACTTTACTTTAAGCAGGCAGAAAGCGGGGGAGAGAGCCTGCTCTAGCAGGCTCTCTCCCCTCGCGCCC
>JAIRSB010000008.1 GCA_031255655.1 Spirochaetaceae bacterium
AGCGGTGCATAGACATGACGGGCCGGATAGAACGAGCCTGCAAAGTTTTTTATGCCGAATATGTCAAAACCAGTCTTGCCACCCAGCGCGGCGTCAACCATGCCGAGTAGCGTAGTGGAAACGATGGAGAACGCGGCGCCGCGCTTGTACACCGACGCGGCAAAGCCGCAGACATCGCTTATAACCCCGCCGCCCGCTGCAACAAAGAGAGCGTCCCTGTCAAGACCAGCCTCCAGCGCGGCGTGGAGTACGGCCTCAACCGACCGCCATTCTTTGGACTCTTCGCCGGCAGGCATGACGTACACGGCGGCTGGCAAGCCGCCCCTAATCGTTTCGGCAAATGGTGCGGTGTTTTCATCGCATACAATAATGGCGCGTTCTGTCTTAGCCGCCTTAAGAATGGTGGTTAGACTGGGTATGCTGGGCTCTATGTGTACAGAGGATTTGTATTGTCCAAAGATAAAGTTCATGCGCGGATAAAGTCTAGCAAAGCGGCCTCTTTTTTTCAAGCTCGCTGCCGGTTTTAGGCGCGGCTTGGGCAGTCCGACCTCACGTTGGAGACGCCGTCGGCTTTGCCGTTTTGCGGTCAGTCATGATGGCAAAATGCCCAGAACAAGATTTGAACTTGCATACCTTGCGGCACTGGTACCTGAAACCAGCGTGTCTACCAATTCCACCATCTGGGCAACTATTTTTAAATGGAGGATGTGTCACATGAAAAACAAAACATAAACACAATGAACACGATAATCTAAAGCGCGTCATTTAGTCAACTCTATCGTTGACATAGCGGTGCGCTTGACGCGCACCGCCTCAAGAACGCCGCAAAGCCCGTCGCCGTCAGCGTCGCGAATCAAGTCCGTTATCTTTTCCAAAGACACTTTGAAAGCGTCGATGTGCGCCAAAAGCTCCGCACGGTTAGCAAGGAAAAGCTCTGTCCAAAGCGGCGCGTTTATCATGGCAATGCGGGTTAAGTCCTCGAAACTGCCGCCGCCAAACGCGGTTATCTCCGCGTCTTCGGCGCTTTCCACCAGAGCCGAGGCAATCACGTGGCAGAGCTGGCTGGTAAAGGCTATTTTATGGTCATGCAGCTCGTAATCGGTTTCGGTAATCCGCGAAAAGCCCAGTGCGCCTATCAAACCCTTAAAAAAAAGAATGTTTTCCGGTTTGTTCGACAGGTGAGGCATCAAAATATAGTTACGACCCTCAAAAATATACTCGGATGAGTGGTAAAATCCCTCTTTTTCACTGCCGGCCATAGGATGCCCGCAAATAAAATCCACATCCCCGCGCAAAATATCAGGAAGGGAACGCATAATTCCCGTTTTTACGCCGGAAATATCGCTTACAACGGCCCCGCTCTTAAAATCGGCGCGGTATTCTTTCAGAAAATCGATGGTTTTTGCCGGATACAGGCAAACAAACACAATATCGCAGCGTTTCAGCATGAGCGCGGCGGCTTCCGGTTCAAAAACTTCGTCAACGACGCCCTTTTCCATAGCGGAGGCAAGCGCCGCCATGTTGGAATCCATAGCCAAAATCTTACCCCGCGCCGAAGCGGAATCTAGCAGTTTGGCCCGTATAGCTTTCGCGAGAGACCCGCCCATCAAGCCTAAGCCGGCAAAACCGTATGTTAAATTTGAAAAACTTCGCATAAGCAATCCGTTACCGTGTCTGTGCCGCCGCCGCAGACGACGCCGTTACCGCGGCGGCGCCGGCGGCGGCAGAATCGCAAGCTCCGTTTCTTTGTCAAAGTAATGCGCCTTTTCCATGCGCGGGAAAAAGAAAACGGGCTCGCCTATCTTAAAAACTCTTGACGGGTCTGTACGCGCCGCTATGCTCTGAGTTCCGGTATTCAGCCAAAGCGTCGTTTCCGCGCCCAAAGGCTCTATAACGCTTACAGATAACGGGATACCTTGCGCGCCGGCTTCCCCGTTAAAATCCAAATCCTCCGGCCTTATACCGAAGTACAGCGTCTTATTGATGTATTTTTTTAGGGTGTCGGCGTGTTCGGCGCAGGCTTTCAATTTGAACTCACCGCCGTCAAGAATAAGGGCGCCGCTTTCCTCCCGCGCGGTAACGGTTAAGAAGTTCATGGGCGGCGAACCGATGAAACCCGCCACGAATTTATTGGCCGGATAATGATACAGTTGTAGCGGCGCGCCTATTTGCTGGATTTTGCCGTTTTTGTAAACGACAATTTTGTCCGCCATGGTCATGGCCTCGACCTGGTCATGCGTAACATATATCATCGTAGCGTTAAGACGGCGGTGCAGGCTGGAGATTTCGGCACGCATCTGAACGCGGAGTTTCGCGTCCAGGTTGGAAAGCGGCTCGTCGAACAGGAATACTTTAGGATTGCGGACTATCGCTCTGCCAACCGCGACGCGCTGCCGCTGACCGCCGGAAAGGGCTTTGGGTTTGCGTTCAAGAAATTTTTCTATATCAAGGATGTGTGCCGCCTCGCGCACGCGCTTGTCAATCTCAGTTTTGTTGACTTTTTTTATGCGCAGTCCGAAAGCCATGTTTTCATATACTGTCATATGGGGGTAAAGTGCGTAATTTTGGAACACCATCGCTATGTTTCTGTCTTTAGGCGGGACATCGTTCATAAATTCGCCGTCTATCAGTAGTTCGCCTTCGGTAATGTCTTCAAGTCCGGCTATCATTCGTAAAGTTGTAGACTTTCCGCATCCGGACGGGCCGACAAAAACCACGAATTCTTTGTCTTCGACAACGATATTAGCGTTGTCAACCGCGCGGATCGCGCCGTCATACACTTTGCTAACGCTCTTCAGTTCAACTTTCGCCATAGTTACCTCCTGCAAACACTCAAGGCATATGATAGCTGTTAGTTTGCCCGCCCGTCAATCTAGCGCGGTACTGGTCAGCAATTCTCATTTTGGAAAAACAACACCTTAAAACAACAAAATACAGACGAAATATGTATGAAATAGTAGCCAATACTTACGATAAAATCGATTATATCGTTATTTTCGGGATTTTTTCATGTAAAAAATTTCTAAAATGAGAATTGCTGGGTACTGGTACAGCAATTTAACATTTTGGAGGATTCCCTGACAGCGTCGTGGCCAGTGCTGTAATGCGACATTTCAAAAAGCGACCGAAAGCTTGTTTTTGAACCGGTGCCAGTCTTGGCACGCAAGCAATTTTGATTCTTTTAGCGTTCCCTTTAACGTGTGAAGGGTAAGACTTGATTTTTACACCGGATTTCGGTCGCGTTGTTGATAAATTCGGAGTTGCTGCCGCTGTGAAACTCCCAGCCGGTATGTGAACGGCGTCTTGATGTCGAGGACACAGACATCCGTTTACAGGCGTTGTTAAAAGTGAAGGATAAGGCTACGACTTTCCAGTGAATGTGCACGATGCAAGGTGAACGGTTTACAGTGCGCCGGTTGCTACGTTATACTAATATACATTGGCTTTTTTTTATAGATGCTTTGTATTATCTTGTCTGATAATTCTGCCGTTTTTAAGCGCGTCGGCGCAAGAAAACCCGACGGCTTCCCTGCCGCAAAGCGAGGGAGCCGATGCTTCTTCTTCGGAAGAACAAGCGGACGAAGGAGACACGGACAAGTTTAAAGAAATCTCACCTGTTAGACGCTGGCTTGACAGGACAACGTTTTCTTTTGGCGGCTCTGTGTTGCTTTTTCAGGAAGATTATGGGTTCGATGCCGCGCCTGTTCCCATTTTGCCGGCGCCTTCTCTGGCGTTTATGCTGCCTCCGTTGGGTAATAGGCTCGTTGGGGCGACACTTGAATTTACTCTGGATACGTATTTTACCCATTATAAATACTCGTATGGATTGGATAGGCCGGTCCCAGCCGAGATAGAGAATAGGTCGGCTTTTGTGCTGGGCCCTATCTTAGCGCTTCAAGCGCAGGGTTATATTAGGGTAAGTATATTTAGATTGCGTGTAAGCGCTGGAATTGCCGGAGATTTACGCATAATTTTGCTTGCCGAAGATTTAAACGAAGCTGATATGGACGACGCCAATAAGCAGAGAGACGACATAGCCGCTTATTTTAACCGTGCCGACCGCTGGCTGTTTCCAGTAGTGGGTGTGGGGATGGACTTTCAGGCAACTCCAAATTGGGCCGGCGGGATTGATTTTCGCGTTTGGGCGCCTGTCGATCTTATCGGTATGAGCGAAAATTTTTTGGGATGGCGTTTTGGTATAGGCTTTCGCGTATTTAGGAAATCCGGTTTTTTTGAAACGCCTGCCCCGCCGCGCTGACCTATATCTGGAAAAAGCCGACGAGGATAAGCCCGGCGTCCATAGACCACGCCCTCAAAAATGACAATATCGCTCTCGCACTCAAGGGCAGATTTTGATCTTTACCCCATTTAGTAGACATAAAAATAAGAGTGGAATAAAAAAGATTAAGGAGTATAAAGATGAAAAAGAGCGGTAAAGAGAGTGGAGAAATTACACTAAGGCGGTCAAGGCTGAAGCGCTAGCTCTTGCAGGAGTTGAACGCTGGCCACCGGGCTATGTACTCCATTTGTTATAGTGTTTTAGCTTAATAAATATCAACAGCAAAATACTGATAAACTGCGGCAGACACATCTTCACAAGTTGGAATTATATCAATCAAAGCGCGTTTCATATTTGCCCAGGATTTTTCAATCGGGTTATAGTCAGGCGAATACGCAGGCAAAAACAGCAGCCTCATGCCGTGACGGCGGTATAGATTCTTAAGCTTTTTGGGTGGATGAAACGAAGTGTTATCCATTATAACCGCTGTGCCTT
>JAIRSB010000035.1 GCA_031255655.1 Spirochaetaceae bacterium
TGGACTGGATGCCGCGCACCGTGCTGATGGCAAAGTCCACGCTTGTATGGCTCTGGCAGCTTAGTAAGAAATACGAACGCCAGATAACAACACTCGACGCAATCCCGGACGAAGAGTTAGACGAGCTTGCGCGGCGCGGTTTTACGGGACTGTGGCTGATTGGCTTGTGGGAGCGCAGCGCGGCTTCACGGACGATAAAACAATGGAAAGGCAACCCCGAAGCGGCGGCAAGCGCGTACAGTCTGCACGATTACGACATAGCCGCCGAACTTGGCGGATGGGACGCGCTCTGCGGACTGCGGGAACGCTGTATGCGGCGCGGCATAAGGCTTGGCAGCGACATGGTACCCAATCACACCGGAATCGATTCCAGATGGATAATGGAAAACCCCGACCGCTTCCTTCAGCTAGACTACCCCCCCTACCCGCAATACCGCTACGACAGCGGCAATCTTTCCACAAATCCCGATATTGTCGTCCAAATTGAAGACCATTACTACGATAACTCGGACTGCGCCGTAGTCTTTCATCATTATGACAGACGTTCAGGGCGGCACAGGTATATCTATCATGGGAATGACGGAACTTCGATGCCGTGGAACGACACCGCGCAGATAGATTTCCTGAACCCCGAAGCGCGGGAGGCTGTAATTCGCACGATAATCGGCGTATGCAGGCAGTTTTCTATAGTCCGCTTTGACGCGGCCATGACGCTGGCAAAGCGACATATTCAAAGATTGTGGTATCCTGAGCCAGGACATGGCGGCGACATAGCAAGCCGCGCCGAACACGCCATCTCGACTGAGGAGTTTAACCGCCGCATTCCGCACGAATTCTGGCGCGAGGTTGTAGACCGCTGCGCGCAGGAAGCGCCGAATACACTGCTGCTTGCGGAGGCGTTCTGGATGATGGAGGGCTATTTTGTCCGCACTCTGGGGATGCACCGCGTCTATAACTCGGCTTTCATGAATATGTTGAAAAAAGAGGAAAACCAGAAATACCGCGACACGATAAAAAATACGCTGGCGTTCGACCCGGAAATCCTAAAACGTTTTGTAAACTTCATGAATAATCCCGATGAGGACACTGCCGCCGCGCAGTTTGGCAAGGGCGACAAGTATTTTGGGATTTGCATATTGATGGTTACGATGCCGGGACTTCC
Source organism: Spirochaetaceae bacterium (assembly GCA_031255655.1). Lineage (GTDB taxonomy): Bacteria > Spirochaetota > Spirochaetia > Treponematales > Breznakiellaceae > JAIRMY01. The sequence goes on from JAIRSB010000035.1 coordinate 1,163, forward strand.
TATGTTCGGGCATGGTCAGATAGAAGGTTTTGAGGAGAAATACGGGATGGAATACCGCCGGGCTTACTACGAAGAAAGCCCGGACACGGCTCTGATTGAACGGCACGAGCGCGAGGTATTCCCGCTGATGAAGCGGCGCACGCTGTTTTCTGGCAGCTCGGACTTCCGGCTTTTTGACCTTTGGACTGACGGGGCTGTGAACGAAAATGTTTTCGCCTATTCAAACCGTTCCGGCATGGACAGGACGCTTGTTTTGTATAATAATTCTTATTATAATACATCAGGTTGGATAAACGCTGGTTCCGTTGCCATTCCGCAAAAAGATGGCAGCTTTCGGCAGGATAATCTCGCGCAGGCTATGTTGCTGCACAACGATCCGCATTACTTTGTCATTCTTCATGAAACGCTTCGCGGCCTGTACTTTATCCGTTCAAGCAAGGAACTTTTTGAACGCGGGCTTTTTGTAATGCTAAACGGCTACGAAGCTCAAGTTTATTTAGATATATACGAAGTGGAGGACTGCGATTTTTCGACATGGGCGCGTCTTCACTCGGAATCAAACGGGGCGGGTATGAAAAACCCCCAGGAGGCTTTGGAAGATATGTTGTTAGATGATATTTTTAGGCCGTTCTGCGCTTTACTGGCGCCGGAACGAATTGAAGACGCTCGTAAAGTCTTTTTGGGCGAAACTGAATCGCCAAACGAGGACACCTTGCGGGCTGTTGAGGCGTTTTTGACGACTGCTGTTGAATTTCGGAAGGAGGTTGTTTACGACCCTTTCGCCGGCGATAAAAAAGGCGGCACGGCTGATGTCAAGGCGGCTGTCAGCGGCTGGAGTAAAACACTTCTTGCTTATGCCAAGTCTTTCAAAGACGCAGCAGCGGAGAAGGCGGGTTTCGCGGCGCAGCTGCGTAATAGTCTGGTAAACGAGCTGCGAATTGACGCTTTCATATACGGATACACGGTATTAGAGTTATGCCGAGTGGTAGCGGGGGCGAAGGCCGCGGGTTCGGAAGCGGTGGTTTTATTTGAGTATTGGCACTTTGACCGCAAAATGCGCGAATGTTTTGAGGCTTTGGGCATAGATGGCGGGGCGGCGTACCGGTTTATCGAGACAGCAAAGGCTTTCATGCGTCGTCTTGTTCCGGGTAAAAGCGGTCTGAAAGCGGAGTGGCTAAAAGAGAGCGCGTCCGCGGACGGCAAGGCTTCTTTGACGGCGGCTTCCGTGATTCAGACCATCCACGATTCCGAAGATTTTCGCCGTTTGCTTGGCGTAAATGAATGGGAAGGCGTTGACTGGTTCAACAAAGAAGCGTTTGAAGAGGTCTCGTTCTATGCTTTGGTTATCTCTCTGGCATACACGAGCGTCGATTCTGCCGCTGTTTTTGCGCGTGAGCTCAACAGCGCGGAAGCTAAATCCGGCTATCAAATGAAATCTTTCATCAAATCGCTTGGCACCAAGACTTCTTCCAAATCGTCCACGAAAAAATCCGCAAGCGGCGAAGAGCCGGCGTCCGCTAAAACGACTAAAACCACGACAAAGAAAAGCTCCACTGAAAAGCCCGCCGCAAAAAAAAGCTGACAGGCGAAATCGGTGGATAACAATTGACCGCAGCCATCATTGTAAGGCGGCGGCAAGCTGCCGCCTTGCAATGATGGGGGTGCCGCATAACCGCACGCCATGCAAACAATTCGCACAGCGTCGTTTTTGGCGGCGGTTCCAACAGCCAACGGCTGCGTTTTCCGAACTCCGTCCGCCTTTAGCGCGGCACCCATGCCCGCGCCCGCATCCGTTTTAATTTGTTTACGCCCTTTTCCAGCCATAAGAACGCCAGGTGGTTATAATACCATTCTGGTCAAAATAAAAAGTAACCCACCGTTCATGCTTTATGGTATAGGTCTCAACTCTGGGCTCCTCCGGGACACCAATAGTTTGCCCCATTGATGTAGTACTAGCACCGGATATATAGTGCGATTTTGTTTCAGTCCAAGAACTGTCATAGGTTATCGAGTTTACGCCATAGCTCACCCTACCGGGTATATTTCCACCGATTTTGGTATAATGGCTGCCACACCAGCTGTCGAAAACCTGATGGCTTGTATCCGCCGCTGCCATAGTAATAAACGCAAACACAAACGCAACTATGAATAGTTTTTTCTTTATCATTTTTTCCCTCATAGCAATAAAATTTTAGTCATGCGTTAAAAATCATAAAACCATTATTTAAGGATGTTCCGCAGCAGCAGCACGAATGCCGCCACCCCCCGTAATTTCAGATTTTATGCCGCATAATCGCACGCCATGCGAACAATTCGCACAGCGTCATTTTCGGCGG
>JAIRSB010000066.1 GCA_031255655.1 Spirochaetaceae bacterium
TTTTTCGCTTTGAGTAATTTTGATAAACCATGCCCGCGGGCATCCCACACGATAATATTGTAATTATCAAAAACACATATTTGATTCTTAAACATTACATGATCACAACCGGCCCCATGCAACAAAATAACATAATTATTAGAGCGCGCTTTTTTGTACCAATAATATATTTCACAGCTTAAATTGTAAAAACTCATTTGTTGAAAATCATTAAAATCCATACCACACCCCACCTCAATTAACTTTTAATGCCTTAGCTGAACTACAAATGTCGAGCCTTGCCAACGCTTTACAATTATTTATTAGAGTTGTTTAGAAACTTCAGTTTCTAAACAACAACCGCTAGAAGCAGCAAAATGCTTTGCATTTTGCAAGACTTGGGAGACAACTAACCGAGTTGTCGAACAAGTCCAATATATTTTATCATACACTTTCCACAGCCTTTACCCTGATATTTTTCATAGGTAGCCATATTCTTTATTTCATATATTCCATCAGATTCTTGGGTTACTACACATGCTATTTTTAAATCACCATTATTAATGCGAATAAGCTGCCTTTATAAAGATATTTTTCTATCATGTTTTCTTGCTCATCACCCAACAATAATAAGTCCATAAATCTTTCTTTATTTTCAACTATTTCATTAATTCTTATTTTTCCATTATTAGTTCCCAGCCATTGTCATATAATCTGGATACATCTGTCAACACATTTTTATAGGCGAAAGGCTTGCACCTTGTCAACAACAAACCCCGAGCCGCGCCGCCGCAAGCGGTGGGGTTAAACACTGCCAGCAAATAACGTATACTTAAAAATATGGCGGATAAAAAGACAGTTTTCATTATGGGACACAGAAATCCAGATACCGATTCGGTTGTGGCGGCAGCGGCGTATGCCCAGTTAAAAAAACTGCTTGGCAAAGAAGAATATGTCCCGATAAGGGGCGGCAAACTTTCACCCCAAACAGAATATATCTTTGAGCGTTTTGGAGTGCCGGTGCCGCACTTCTTGCCAGATATGATACCCAAAGCGGCTTACTACATGAACAGCAGCATACAACCTGTGAATGACGGAACCTCATTGTGGAACGCGCTTGCCCTGATGGAATCTGTGAATGTCAAAGTGATACCGGTGGTAAACTCCAGCGGCGAATACAACGCCCTTCTGAACTACAACGCCTTCGCCCACAACATCATAAAAGTGCTGGATCCCGAAACCTCTACACTGTTTTTGACGAACATCAGACTAATATCAGAGACACTTTCCGCGCAGCAAGTTCTAACCTTTAATCAAGAGGACTTGTTTAAGTGCGTAACCATCGTGGTAGCCGACTGTATAGAAACATTTCGCAAAACGCTTGCCCTACACACGCCGGAAAACGCGGTGATTATAACCGGAGACCGCAAAGACGTTCAGGAATACAGCATAGAATCCGGCGTCCGTGCGCTGATACTTTCATCCGGCACCCAGATGATAAAAGAACTGCGCGAAAAAGCTGAGAAAAACAATGTGTCGGTGCTTATAAGCCCATACCGCTCGGCGGAGACAGCGATGCTTGTGATGTACTCCTCTCCCGTTTCCGAGATGGCAGATACGAATATAAAGCCCGTCAAATCGAACGACACCATCCGGTACATCAGGGATTTTCTGCGTGAATCGGTGAACCGCACACTACCTGTAGTTGATGATAGAAACAAGCTGCTTGGCACCATTTCAGAAACTGATTTGCTGGCGGAACCTAATGTCGAAGTCATCTTGGTTGATCACAACGAGCTTTCGCAGGCCCTGGAAGGCGTTGAAAACTACTCGATACAAGAAGTCATCGACCACCACCGCTTAGGCAATTTGAGCACAAAAACGCCCATCACTTTTATCAATCGTCCGGTTGGGGCAACCTGCACGATAATCGTTTCTTTGTATCGGCAGGCGCGTGTGCCCATTCCTAAGCCCATCGCGTCTATCCTCCTTGCCGGCATACTCGCGGATACCCTTGTGCTGAAGTCTGTAACAGTTACGGATGAGGACCGCGACACGGCGGAATATCTTTCAAACATCACAAATCTTGATATTGACACGCTCGGGCACGATATAATTGCCGCCGGAAACCGCCTTGACGGGCGTACCGCGCTGGAAATCATCAATCAGGATATGAAGGAGTATCAGGAAGGGAAGTTCAAATTTATTGTATGCCAGATCGAGGTTGATACAACGGAAGAACTTTTGAAGCGCAGAAAGGAAATTATAGGCGAACTGGAATTAGAACGCCGGACACGGGACGCGCTTTTCTGTGCCTTGATGGTAACGGATGTTATAAAACTTACAAGTCTGATGATTATCGCTTGTAAACCAGAGTTTCTGCAAGTGTTGGAATTGCCGCGCAAGGAAGAGGGCGTATTTTTCTTACGTGGTATTGTATCGCGCAAAAAACAGCTTGTTCCGCTTCTGGTAGAACAGATTCAACGCATGACGGCAAGTTGAATTTTTTCTAGCATCTCTGGCGTCCCCGTTTCCTCGCATACCTCCTTCCCCCACTCCGTCTATTACAATGCCGCACTGTCAACGAACTAGGCGGACGCTATCCTAATACCGCACCGGTAAAGTTCTTGGCTCCGTTCAAAAACGAACGCCAGTCCAACGGCTTGCGGGTCTGATATTGAAGCCGCTTTAATACCAGAAGTCCGTCTCCCGTTTGAACTATGATACCCGCGCTCTTGTCAACGCCCAGCACTGCGCCGGCCCCATGCCCCGCGCTCGCGGACGCAAAATCCACCTCCTGAGCGTTCCTGCTTTCGTAGGGGGCGGCTTCTAGGATGTACAAGCCCAACCCGTCATGCCGCGTGTAAGCCAACGGGTAGGGGTTAAACGCCCTAACCTGCGCGTCTATGAAAAGCGCGCTTTGCCGCCAGTCTATACAACCGTCCTCCCGCCCAAGTTTGCCGCAAAATGTAGCTGCCGAGTGGTTTTGCGGTGTTTCCACCACACTACCCGCCCCCACCGCTAAAGCCCGGAGTGTCCGTTCAAGCAGCGCCGCGCTCTTTTCCGCGACAAGGCCGCTTAACACCGCGCTTGTTTCCCTGCCAGTAAGCGGAATTACTTCCTGTGCCAGTATATTGCCGGAATCGAGCTTTGCCGCTATCCGTTGTACACTTATGCCCGTTTCGCGCTCGCGGTTCAAAATTGCGGCGGGTATCGGGGACGCGCCCCGGTATTTCGGCAGCAGGGACGGATGTATGTTGATACCGCCCATCGGGAACAGGGCTAAGAAATCTGGCGGGAAAATCGCGCCATACGCGAAAGAGACCAGCATATCAGCGCCAAGCCTAGCGATCTTCTGAAAGCAGTTTTCATCCGGGTATGCGCTTTTAATCAGAACAAAATCCCCCCCTCCCCTCCCTGCGACGCACCGCAGCATCTCCTCCGCCGCAACCCCTACGTCGGAGGGGCTCGCGCTGCCGCGTCTACCTTTGGCTGTGTCAGGGTTTGTAAGAACGCCGGACAGTTCGCAAAAACCGCCTTCGACATGAAGCGCGTACAGCGTTTTCAGCGATGGAACGGCGATTTCCGGCGTGCCGGCGAATAGCAGTTTCACTTCTTGCTTTTTTTAAGTTTTTCGTATTTGCTAAGAAGGCGTTCGCGCTTTAGCGCGGAGAGTTTGTCTATGAACAGAGCGCCTTCAAGGTGGTCGTATTCATGCTGGATTACACGCGCCAGAATTCCTTCGGCGTCTATCGTAAAAGGCTTGCCTTTCTCGTTCCATGCCTGTAGACGCAGCGCTTTAGGCCGCATGATACGCGCCCAAACGCCCGGCAGCGACAAGCAGCCTTCTTCGTAATCCACCAATTCTTCTGATGTTTCTATTATGGAGGGGTTGATGAAAGCGCGCGGCGTGTCTTTGCCTATTTGTGTTATAAAAATCCGTTGTGGTATTCCAATCTGCGCCGCGGCGAGGCCGACCCCTTGGTGTTTATTCAAAAGTTCAAACATTCCGGCGATCAGCGTTTCAGTTTCACTGTCAATGTTTTTAACCGGCATTGATTTTTGCCTAAGCGACTCATTGTCGATCATAAGAATCCGCATATAGGAATTATAATGTTTTAATAGAAAAAAGTTAAGCGCTCACACAAAGTAGATTTAGTTGACCGCGTATTTTGCCCACGCGCCGTGTTGAATCTGCTGGCAGGTGTTGACTTATGACTCCAATGGATGAAATACTTAAAAACACCGGAGGGT
>JAIRSB010000148.1 GCA_031255655.1 Spirochaetaceae bacterium
GCGCCGAAGCTGTAGCGCATATCGTCAGCTAGGGTGTGGCCTTCGCTGGATATTTCCTCGAACATATCGGCTGGTCTTGGGCGGCGCGCGGCGGCGTCGAAAAATAGGTCTAGGGCTAATATTCCCGGAAATACGGGTATTCGTACTTCAGCCCAGTTTTCCCATAGCGCAAGTCCGCGGTTCAGCCTCTCGCCGGTCCAGCCGCGTCCTATGAACATTCCGTCAATCGAAAGTTTGTTCGCATCCTCAATGACAGGCTGTTCTTGAAACGGCATCGGGAAAATCAACGATAGTCCGGTATGTATGCCGAAAACACCTTTGAAAGCCCATTTTTCGTTTACTTGCAGATTCCATAGTGTATGAAACCATTCCAGTTTCGTGTCGCTTCGGGAGTAATACTCCAACTCGGTTTTGTTGGGCAACAGTCCGTATAGGCCGAAGCGTTCGCTGATATAAAAGCCGCGCGAAGGGTCGTAGTAGATGTCTCTGTCGTCTAATGAAACGTTAAGAGCGATAGAATCGGAGGGTGTCCATTGTTTGTTGCGGTTTCGTATCGACGGGTCGAAGGGGCGGTATAGTTCGCCGTCAAAATCGTTGTATCGTATGCCGGCTCTTATACTGCCGCCCACGCTCAATATGCCGAAAGGCATGTTCCAGCGGTATCCGGTGGAAAAGCCCAGCGATATGTTCCATTGTTCGTACTTCATCAAAAAAGCGTCAGACGGGAGTTTTCCCGCGTTGTCGTATTCCTCGAACGAGGAAAAGCCGTCCGGGAATGCTCTGTCCTCGTCTCCGTTGAAGAAGGGGGGGTGGTTGTTCATCGCGGCTAGACGCTGCGCGTGTTGAAGCGAAAGATCAAAGCCGCCGGATAGGGGCAGCCCGAACAGCCAACGGTGCGTGTATCGCAATGACGCGCTTTGTATTTCAGGGGCGGCATTTATTTCCAGCCCTGTGATGTTGCCTGTTCCGCGGAAATTTCTATCGTTCCATTTTAGTATCAGCGAAACTGGGAATGCGTCCGGGTCGCTGGAGCCGGAGAATGATAGGCCAGCCTGAATGTCCGTCGTCGGCTGTTCTTCAACGTTTATTATCAGGTCCATAAGGCTGTCCGCGCTGCCTTGCGGTGTGTCGGGGAATACGTTCGCGAAGTATTGCAGGTTGTACAAGTTGCGAAGCCCTGTCATTACTTTCGCTTTAGAAAAAACATCTCCGGGTTCAAGCGGCAGTTCGCGCAGTATTACATAGTCTTTCGTCTTTTTGTTTCCGCGTATTATTACGCGCTCAATATGCGCCCTTCCGCGCTCGACTATCGGCACTATGTAGGAGATTGTCCGCGCCGCCGTGTTGCGCTGCTCTTCGCGTCCTATGCTGTTGAATATGTAGCCGTTTTCAAAGTAAAGGTCGGCGACCCTCTGCAAATCCTGTTCAAGCCTGCCGGCGTTTACTGTGTCGCCTGTCTTTGAGTATATGAGTTTTTGCAGTTCTTCTGTAGAAAATATATGGTTTCCGGTGAATGTAACGCCGCCGAATGTGTATAATGCGCCTTCGTAAACATGAAAAACAAGTGTAAGGTGATTTCCTTTATCGTCGGAGCGGACTTCGCGAGTTACGTCCGTTACTTCCGCGTCGATATAGCCGCGGTCGTGGTAGAAACGGTCTATCGAGGCGCGGTCGGCGATTAGTTTTGCTTCCTGAAACGCGCCGTCGTTTAATAGGCTTTTTTTCTTCAATGTCAGTTGGTTTTGCAGTGTGCCGCTGGAAAAGACGGAGTTACCCTCGAACTGTATCGCTTCTATAGTTATTTTGTCGCCTTCGTTGATTATGAATTTGACCATTATGCTGCCGTTTTTGTCCGCGCTTGTTTCAACGTGCACATCGGCGTCCGGGAAGCCTTTTTCTAGGTATTTATTATAGACCGCTTGCTCGTCAACTCGTATTTTTAGCTGATTTATTACATCGTTCGGTTTTAATGAGATAACATCCAGCAGTTCGCTGCGCCGGAGTCCTTTGTTGCCTTCAAATGTTATGTTGGAAACGAAGGGACGCTCAACGACAGTGAAGTGTATTATGACCGCGCTTCCCAGCAAGTCGGCGGGTATCGCGCTTGGATTTATGTCTTCGAATAATTCCAGCGCGTAAAGTTGTCCGGTTAGTTCCCAAAACAGTTCGTCCGTGAATGTTTTGGCTATGTATTGCCCGGTTACGCCTTCAAGGTCGGAGGATTTTACGTGGTTTAGGCCGTCGAATGTGATTTTTTCTATGGGTTTTCCCAGATACCATTCATCGTCCTGGGCGCTGACGGCTGTTATCCGCAAGAAAAACTGGATGATTGTGAACGCCGCGGCTATGGCGGTTCGTGTATATAATGGCGGATGAAATCTTCTAATGTTCAATTTCAAAATACAATAACCTCAAAAGCCTTCAGCGTCAAGTCCACCCCCGCAAGTTTAGCGCGCCACGCTATGGCAGCGTCCATTTTTTCGACAATGTTATCTTGTTATCGCTTATCCAGATATTTTCCCGACGCGTTGGAACCAAATCCCATCGTATATCGAACAGCGGCCCTTTGAATTCCATGCTTAGGTCGGGTTCTATTAGCAGTCCGTCCATGCCGCCGACGCCTAAAGGGTCGTAACGTAACGACAGCATCGCTTGAAGAAAAAGTCCAGCGCCGATGTACTTACCTAAGAAAACAGTCGTGTTGTCAAAATAGTTACCAAGCTGCATCTGATTCTGTGACTGCGGCTGTAACTGCGCCGCGTCCGCCTCGCCAGCCGGCGAGGCGGACGCGGCATTGTCGCGGAACACGTTTAGCAGTATCGCGTTTTGCAAGGCCTGCGTCCGCAGCGAAAACATATCGATATGCAGAAAATCGCGGATATTTTTTTCAAACTGGCGCACAACGCCGAACTGGGCGAGTATGTCGGCGGTGGAAGAAACAAATGCGCGTTGTATGGCGTTTTCCGAATCCGGCGTGCCTGAAAGTTTATCGCCTAACAGCGTAAATATCTCTATTTGTGAGAGCGCCGGCGTAGCGTCGAAGCGCGGGGTAAATGAGCGCAGGGACTGGTTTTCCACTATCATCGAGATGGTAACCGGCTCATTGTTTGTCCGGTCGCGGGTTTCCGCCACCACGCTGAAACGCGGGTCAAACTGGATTTCACTTTCGTTGAAGCTCATCGAGCCTTCTTTTATGTAAAAACTGCGCTGAAAGTAAAAAACTTCGCCTCCGCGTATGTCAATATCTCCATTTATAGAAAAATGTCCCGTGAAGTTATCGCTTGTAACCCGTATACTCGAACCGGCGGCGGCGTAGGCTTGTAGTATCGGAATGTCGGCGTTAGGCCAAAGAAATTCGACTTTTCTGCCTGCCGTAATCCTTATATCGGTTTGTATGGGAATTGTGGGGGCTGCGCTTCTTTCCCCCTGCGGCTCGGCTTCGTCTGTAAGCGGCGAGATTTCGATGTTGTCGCTCCCAACGTCGCCCAGTACACTCAGGCTTTGCCCGTCGCTGCCAAGATTAATCAGTCCGAATGCGCTGCCTATTAGCGTGAATCCGGCCACGTTCATGTTAAGCGGGATGGGCGTCTCCTGCGCCACTAAAAGGCTGATATTGAAGGATGAGGGCAGCCAGCGTGAAATATGCATGTTTCCGCTTAAAACGCTTTGTCCGCTTCCAATTCGCACACTGACAGGTTCAATCCGCGCTTCGCTGCCGGAAAATGTTATGAAAACCGGAGTAGGGCCTATCTCGTCCGTGAGTAATGATGGGATGTTGACACGCAGACTGTTCGCCGTTATCGTGCCGAAAAATTCGGGGTCATGGAGGGGGCCGCTCAAGCGTACGTCGGCTATTATGAAGCCGCCGGGAATCGAGAGCTGGTCGACGGGAAGATAGCCGTATAGCGTAGAGACGTCGATGTATAAATTAGAAACTTCCGCGTCGATATTGCCGTCTTTTATGAAGCCGCTTATTGTGCCAAGCGCCGGGGAGGGGTAGGAGAGCGCAGCGAAAAAATCCCCTTCGTCGTTCATGCGCAGGCGGATCATGTCTTCCGGCCCGCCTTCTACGTTCCAAATCTCTCCGTGTCTCGAAAATTTGAAATCGAAGCTGTCCTCGCTTTCAAATTCGTTAAAGCGAGTGTTTTCGAATTTCATAACGCCGTCGAAGGATTGTAGCGCGGTTCCTATGTTCAGCCATGAATCGGTTTGGGTGAAACTGGCGTTTATGCTCAAATCGGCGTTAAACTCGCGCTCCAGAGTTTCTCCCCATAGACGGGCTGACGAGCTTAGGCTGGACTGCTGCAAGTCCACGTTAAAAAACGATAGGTTGGCGAAAAAATTCCCGTAACTGAAACGGATTTCCCCAAGTGTAAGGCTGGTGTTGTCAAGCGAGCCGCGCCCGCTTAGTGTGATGGGACGATTGTGGAAGGTTCCCTCTAACGAGGATACATCGAAAGCCGCAGACCAGTTTTCCTGTGTTTTGAAAAAGCCCGCGCCCCCCGTTATGAACATATTGTCCGCACTGTTGAAAAAACGTCCGCTCTGTAGGCCGCTGGTTTCGGCCCATATAAAAAGCGAATCATCCGCGTAGCGAAGCTGGGCGTCTAGTGTTTCGCCGCCGGAGGAGTCCCGCAAGTTCAAGTTGCCTGTAACCGTGCCTTCTTCGTGCCGGAAAAATCCGCGCCAACTGCCGGAGGCGCCGCCGTACATAGCGCCGCGTCCATCGTCAAAATATATGCGGTCGAATTCCGCTCCGTCTTGATCCACGCGCCCTGTAAGCTCGATGTCGGCGCCGGAGGAAAATGCGCTTTGTATGCCGGAAATCTTGAATTCGGTAAGATTGAACATCCACGAGACAGTGGAATCGTAGCGGAAATCGGCTTCGACGCCTAATTCCGCGTATCCGTCGCCCATCGGAAAGCGCGCCGAGTTCATGAATAACAAGCCTGTGAACGTGTTTTTTGAGGCAAAGTTTACGTTCAAGGTTAATCCGAAAGAACTAGAAAGGTAAAACGCGCTTTTGTCGAGCAGGGTAGCTTGCAGTGTGTAAGAATTGTTTTTGGAGCGCAGTTCGGCAGCGAAAGACATATCATTCTCGTTTTCGAAACCGCCGCGGGCTGCTATATCTAAGCCATTGCCGTTCCAAACAAGGTGGCTTTCGGCCAACTCGAAGTTGTTTTTCGTGCCGGAAAGCGAAAAACTTGCCCATATATCGCCTCCGCCCTGCCATACGACAATCAAGTGCGGCAGATTGTACGACAGTTCACCGGGACTGGTAGAGACGAAAACTTCGCTGGTGATGAGTATGTTATCGAAAAAAACGCGCGTCTGTGCCGGATAATCGGGCAGTTCCAACGCGCATCCGGCAATTTTTATCATGTCATACAGTGAAAACGACTCCGATTCGACACGTATTTCCATGTTTTGTCCGCTAATATTGAAAGAGCCGTCCGCGGAAATTGGAGAAAAGACCGCTTCCTCGTAGGCTTCGGCGTTTTTTATGCTGAAGGCGGACGCGGAAAAATCAATGTCGCCGCCGCCGAGCTCGACAAGTATGTCAAAAGCCTGCAATTCCACAGTTTCTTCCGGCGCGCCGGAAGCCGCGCCTTCCGGCGACTTTATGCGAAATGTTTCGGCAAAAAAGTTTATGGCCTGTCCGTAAGATGATACAATGAAACTGCCGTTTAACGAGTTGCTGTTGCCTTTGCCGCCGGACTTTGTAAGGTTTAAGTCCGTCAGGCTAAGAACGCCGTTCGGCATGAAAGGCTTAAAATCGAGACTGCCAGTCCACGCTATATCACCGCGCGGCAGCGAGACATCAAGCTCGTTAAAGTACGCGCTTTCCGTTCCTCCGCCGGCGTCCATGCTAAAGCTCCCGTTCCCTATCGGACTTTTGTCCAGAACGCCCTGCAACACGGCTGTGTATACAAGTTCTTCCTGCTTGCTGAATGAAATACCGGCGTTTCCTGAAATCCGCGTTCCAGTCCAGTTGTTCAACGCCGCGAATTTTGCCGGAAAGCGCAACAGGCGCGAAATCCGAAAATCCTTGAAATAAGCCTGCCCGTCGAACGCCGCGTCCGTTAGACTGTAGTTGATGGATAAATCGTAGGCCTCTCTGTGTCCGGTTTTGCGGAGCTGCACCGCGTCTTCTGTTAAATTCACGAGTAAATCCAGTTTATCGATGATGAAATACGAGGTTTCCACCGAATTAAGACTCACCCTTATTCCGCTTTTCCCGTTTTTCGCGTCATAAATCCCGTCAACACGCGCCGAAAGTTCCGCCGCGATGTTGAGAGGCGCATTAAGTTTGATTTCTGCGCCGGAAAAAAGCCTGAATCGCAGAGTATCGTTGTTCACTTGCGCATGGAGCGCGATTTTTACGGCTTTCACGGCATCTTCTCCGGCTTTGAGACTGACATTTCCGCCGGAAATCCGCAAAATCAAGTTTTCCGGCGCGATTTTGATGATGTTTTTTATGCTTTCAAAGACCGTGCCGCCCCCCTCTCCGTCACCGCCGCGCAAAAGCTCATTCAAATCTTTCTCGGCGTTGATTTCGACAAAAGGCTCCTCGACACTGATTGACGGCGCAGAAAAAGCTGGCTTTCCTGTTAGAAGCGCCGCCAGCGAGTAGCGCGCCCGCAGACGTTTTATTCCGATGTACGGGAAAATGTCGCCCTCTTTGCCCTGAAGCCTTATATCTTTAATATCCATCGTCCCCAAAATGGACGGACTCATGGAGGCGTAAAAAACGCTCCTGCCGGACAACGTTTCAACCTTTTCGATGAAAGAATCCCGCACAACCTCGGCGCGGTCTAAAAGCCTGTTTCGCAGAGGCTTCAACAGAGCCGCCGTAATTAGAACAAGGGCGATAAAGAGAAAAATATGTATGTAAAGGCCGTTTTCCCGCGACATTTCCACCCGCTTAAAATCAGGGACGCGCCTAAACCCGCGATTGCAAGTGTTTTCGGGGCGCTGTTTTTTAGCGGCTTTCTATGCCGCCGTTTTGTTTTTCCATCGTGAAAAAACCATCTTTCCAGTTAAAACGTCCCGCGCCGCTTAACGGAGTGGAGGCGGACACGGCTTTTAATATGTTTTTATAGTCACGCTTGCGCGTAACCGGCCCGCTTAAATCAATAATAAAATGTTTGAAACCGGCACGTTTAAGGAACGGGATTTTATCCACGATGGAAAATGCCCTGTCTGGAATGACGTATGATGCTTCATCCTCACGCAGAAACTTAAACCGCTCGCCGCGGCTGCCCGAAAATTCACTGAAATCGTAGACCCCGTCCGCGCCGCCTGAATTAAGGCATATATGAAATAAACGCGGATAAGCGAACACGGTAACAAAAACTCCGGCGCGTTCCTCCGGCATAAAAACGCGCTCAAGATTCTGGCGGTTGTTTTCCAGAGGCGTTATAAAAAAATATAATTGTTGTTCCGACAAAAACGAAACGGCGAAACGGTTGAATGTATAAAGATAAGGACCTGCGATTAAATTAACGTTTTGCTTTTTTAGCAAAGAAATATGACCCACGTTGTTGACGATGTAACGACTGTAACCCGCCGCAGCCAGTTTTTTTAACGCGCTTTCGTACAACTCCGAATCGTTTTCCGCGAAAAAGGGGGGCAGGGACAGTATTATATCTTTTGCTTTGAACGGCAGAGCCTTTTTTTCATCCGCCAAACGCTCAAGACTTTTCGCGGAAACATGGAATATAAGGGCTTCCGGCCTCGCCGCCTGCGCAGCGTACATATCCTCTATTTGCGAAACGCAAAGATACAGACCTTCGGGAAAGATTTTTTCCATGCCTTTTTTCACGGCAGGGAATTTTACATACGGGGCTTTTTCAAAGCCCGGCTGCCCGTGCTTTGAAAAAGCCGCGCCTTCGCCGTTTAACGCCTCCGTCATCCGACCGTAACGCGCTCTTTCCTTCACGCTTATCAAATAGACACTGTCGCCTTTCGAAAATCCGGCGGGAATGTCTATTTGAAACGAGCCATCTGTGTTGCGCTTTACGCGCTTTACTTTGAACGAACTTCGAGCTGAATCATCAGCGCGGTGTATGCGCACCGAATCCCCCATGCTAAGTTCGACGCCGGAATCGCCGCTTATAACGGCAAAAAAGCTGCCACCCACACCTCCGGTCTTTTCGATGACGCCCAGTTTAATACCGGTTCCACCGTCCTTCGACGGGTTCAGCCAGCCGTCCCCGCTTTCACCTTCCGCCGTGGAGCGTCCGTCAAAATAAAACGTTGTTTTCTGACGGGCAAAATCGTTTTTAAGCAGCTCTTTTGCTGCCTCAATCCCCGCGGCGGCAGTCTCGTATCCGCCGCCCTTCGAGACGGCGTTCTCAACAGCGTCAATCGCGGCGCGGTAGGCGCGGACAACGCATCCGGTATAATCGGCGCTCTTCATCCGCCCTTCGATTTTCAGTGCGTTTATCCCCGCTTCCATTAAAAGAGGGATTTTCTCCAGTAGCCGCAAATCGCGCGGGCTGAAGTAGTACGCGCTCTGGTCATCTTC
>JAIRSB010000190.1 GCA_031255655.1 Spirochaetaceae bacterium
AGTGAAGGTATAGATGCCGGCGGGTCTGTAGCCGTGTTCAGCGGAACGGTATCAAGCATATTAAATAAATAATAATCGCAGCGCGAGTTTAATCGCGTGGCTGCATAAACCGTCTTGGCGTACTGCCAAGACGGTTTGAGCGGCACAGGCGGCGGTACGGTCGAACGCGCGTAAAGGGCGCGGTTGACCCCGCCGCGGTTTCGCCGAACATCCGTTCGGTGGCATCGCGGCGGTTTTTGACTTTTCCGCCAATCCAAACTTTCCCCGTCCGTCTGCCGGCGGACGGGGTTCTTTATATACGAACTATAAAACATCGTATATGTTTTCAAGATAATAAATATACTGCCGAAAAGTAAAACAATTTCTCTTGCCTAAGAAAACGAGCCTGATATAATAGAGTTGTTCAGAAACTTCAGTTTCTAAACAACAACCGTTAAAAAATGATTTGGGAGACAACCAACCGGGTTGTCGAACAAGTCAAAAATTAAACAAAATGAGTGAAATTCAAGTCTTGCCGCCCGAAGAGGCGCGAAAAATCGCCGCGGGCGAAGTAATCGACAGACCGGCCTCCCTTGTGCGCGAGTTCATGGACAATGCGATTGACGCGGGCGCTCTCAACATTGATGTGTCCATCGAAAAAGGCGGAATACTGTGCGCGGAAGTAAGCGATGACGGCTCCGGCATGAGCTGTAACGACCTCGCCCTATGCCGCCTCACCCACGCCACAAGCAAAATCCGAGGCCTCTCCGATTTGGAAAAACTTTCGACGCTGGGCTTCAGAGGAGAAGCGCTTGCGGCGGCAGCGGCTGTGGCACGGCTTGAAATCGTAACAAGCTGTGACGGACACGAAGCGTGGCGGCTTTCAACCGGACCTGCCGGCGGCACGGCGGAAGAAAATTGCCGCCCGGAACCGGCCCGCCGAACGCGGGGCAGCACCGTCCGCGCGAAGCGTCTTTTCGACACGATACCAGCCCGCAAACGCTTTCTAAAGCGGGAAGGCAGCGAGGCCGCTTTGTGTCTGCAAACTTTCATCGATAAAGCGCTGCCCTTTCCCAAAATCAATTTCCGTTTCCTGCAAGACGGCAAACTGAAACTATTCCTGCCCGCCGCCCCCCTCAAAGAACGATTCGCCGCCGCCGTGCTGGACAGTGCCCGCGACGATGGCGCGGGAGGCGCGGCGCCTTTTTTGCACGAAAGCGCGGCCACCGGCAAAGGATTTTCGGCAAAAATCATCGTAGGCGGCCCGGATTTATACCGAAACGACCGCCGCAGGCAGTATATTTTCGCGAACGGCAGGCGCATAAACGATTTTTCCTTACTGCAAGCGCTCGAATACGGCTCACAGGGCTGCTTCCCGAACGGAGTACATCCCATAGGCGCGATTTTTCTTGAAATTGACCCAGCAAGGGCTGATTTTAACATACATCCGGCGAAGCGCGAGGCGCGTTTCGCCGATTCTGCTGCGATACACCACGAAATAACCGGTGTATTGCGCTCGTTTTTCCGCCATATACTCCTTAGCGGACACAAGTCCGCCAATTTTCAATATGACGTGGCGAACACGTTGTCGGATGAATTAGCTTTTGAAGTCCACGGCCAAACTCCCACCGGTTTCCCGCGCCGGTTGGAGCGGTGGGGGCGATTGGAAAATAGTGCCGCCGACTTTGGAACAAACGCCGCCGGAAGCGCGGCGCTGGAACGCATTCTGTCAGGCGAGTACGAATTCGCGCCGCTGCCGGGACGCGGCAGGGAAACCTCGTCGTCCGGCTGCGCGGCGGTCCCAAACTCAAAACTGCGTTACGCGGGACGGGCGTTCAATCTGTTCATAATGGTTGAGGACGGCGAGAAACTCTATCTCATAGACCAGCACGCCGCCCATGAACGCATATTGTACGACCGCTTTCTCTCCGAGCCTATCATAAAGCAGGACCTTTTGGTCCCTATAACGTTCTCCACGGAAAGCGCTGATGATGACGAATTTCTTAAGCTCAACAAAACCGAACTGGAAAAACTTGGAATTGAAATTGAAGGCGGTCAAGGGTCATGGCGGATCGAAGTCTTGCCAGCGCTTTGGCGTTTGAGTGACGGTGAAACCGTGAAAGAAATACTGAAACTGCGCTCCGCGGGTGAAAATATAGCGGAACGCTGGGCAGCTACGCTTGCCTGCCATGCAGCTGTACGGGACGGCGACAATCTGGACGACGAAGCGGCGCTGGCTCTGGCCGAACGCGCCCTCGCACTGCCCATCCGCCGCTGCCCGCATGGCCGCCCGATACTTGCTGAAATCAAACAAAGCGATATTTTGAAAACCGTGCGAAGAACATCATAATAATGCCCCTTTCGACACCCATCATTGCGAGGCGGTTTGCTGAAGTAATACCCCCCCCCCCCCCATATAAATTGGAACCTGTACATGAAGTTTGTACGGACATGGATAGGTGGGGGGGGGGGGGGTAGAAAAGATTGGAAAAAGTTGAGGCGCCGATCAGAATCGAACTGATGCATCGTGCATTTGCAGTGCACTCCCTTACCGCTTGGGTACGGCGCCAGTATAGTCAGCCTAATGATCTTAAGGCTTTTAGTCAAGGGCGGGATATCCCGTCCGGTACACCTTCGCCGCTCGAAAGCGTTTGACTATGAGCGGCGTTACGGAGAGAGAGGGATTCGAACCCTCGGTACCCTTGCGAGTACAACGGTTTTCGAGACCGTCCGATTCAACCGCTCTCGCATCTCTCCAAAAAACTCCCGCACTCTGATGTAAGCGGCGCAAGCGCGGCGGATACCACCATGTTTGCGGATTTGACTAAGACCCGCTCCGGCGGCGCTACGGAGAGAGAGGGATTTGAACCCTCGGTGCCTTTAGGGCACACACGATTTCCAATCGTGCACCTTCGACCGCTCGGTCATCTCTCCAACCCGGCTGACAGCCGGAGGACAAGTTATGAAACAAACTGGTATATATGGTATGGACATTCAAGTTCGTTGTCAATCCCTCGCGTTGCGTCACGTTAAATCTAACCATAGGTGAAGGTTTACGCCATGTAAAAATC
>JAIRSB010000200.1 GCA_031255655.1 Spirochaetaceae bacterium
CCCACGCCGAGATTTTAGATTTGCGTTAGCCCCGTCGTTGCGAGCTCGCTAAGGCGAAGCAATATATTACAGTGAGGGCAGTTAGCGATTTCTCTGCTTCGTTGTTTAACCGCGGATGAAAGGCGGATGGCGTCCTGTCCGCCATTGCTGAGGAAGCAATTCCGATGCGAAGGAGAGCCATTCTGAACTGGACATTACCCCATTTGGTGGATAGTATTAAGCGTGGTTCCCTGAATTAAACTCATCAGGGGAAACATAGTCAAGTACCGAATGCATCCCCAACAGTTCCCCTTCCGACTCATGCTCCGCCGAACCGAAGGACAAGACCGCCCAGCCGTTCATGGAAACCTTTCGCGCAATATTGCACCCCTTGGTCGGAATGGAATATCAAACCCTTCCGCGCCTTCCGGTTTACAAAGGCCGTATTCAGTGCGAGTGTGGCCGTATGGACGGTTTCAATGTCCCCGCTCAATGCCCAGCCGATGACTTTCCAGTTAAAGAAGTCCATGTATCAACGTCTAACACTGCTGTATCCAGCGTCGCAGTATATTCTCGTTGACACCTAAACCCAAAACTACCCGTCTCACCTGGTTTCAGAAATCAGCGTATGCCTTTCGGCGCTTCGAGTGGGGTATAAACAATTATGAAAAACTGCTATGCTTCCCTTTATGAAATCCATAAGAAATACGCGAATAATTTGTACGATGGGGCCGGCGGTGAAAACTGTTGACATGGCGCGTTCTCTCATTCGCAAGGGAATGAACATAGCGCGGTTTAATTTTTCACATGGCGAATACAAAGATAAAGCGGAATCCATAGAAATAGTCAGAAAAGCGTCGGAACTGGAAGGTGTTCCGATTGCGTTGATGTTGGACACAAAAGGACCGGAAATACGCACCGGTATAATAAAAAATGGGGGGACTATCACTCTTAATCACGGTGAAAGTGTAGATGTAATCGCGGAAGCGGATGCTATAAAGCTATACGGGCAAGATGGCGCGTTTACGATGAAAGAAGGGGAGAGTGCCTGCATTACTGTGAGTTATGAGTTATTGGCTGACGATATTAAGCCCGGAGCTCAGATTTTGATTGCGGATGGCATCATAGCTCTTGAATTCACGAGCCTTGAGGGGCGGATAATACACTGTAAAGTTGACATTGGCGGGGAACTGGGCAGCCGCAAGAACGTCAACGTTTTGGGTGTGCATACCCGTCTGCCCGCGATGTCGGAACAAGACATGGCTGATCTGCGTTTCGGTATGGAGCAGGGGATGGATTGCGTGGCGGCTTCTTTCATACGGAAGCGGCAGGATGTTACCACGATACAAAAATTTCTGGCCTCTATAGGTGCCGATATGCCTGTCATCTCGAAGATTGAGGACGATGAAGGGCTGGAAAATATAGAGGATATTATCCGCGTATCCGCTGGAATAATGGTGGCACGGGGCGATCTTGGAGTGCAAATTCCGCCTGAACAAGTGCCGTTAGCGCAGAAGCGTATCATCACGCTTTGTAACAACGAGGGAAAACCGGTTATAACGGCGACTCAAATGCTCGATTCGATGATACGCAATCCGCGTCCTACTCGCGCCGAAGCCGCGGATGTGGCTAACGCTATTCTTGACGGCAGTGATTGCGTGATGCTTTCCGGCGAGACGGCTAACGGCGCTTATCCTGAGGAAGCTGTTGAGACAATGGAGCATATCGCGCTTACTGTGGAAGCGTCCGACATATACAGGAGGCAGCAGTTGGAACGGAGGGCGCTTTTGACACGTAGTTCCGATATGCCGCAGTCGATAGCGGAATCCGCCGTGCTTATTTCCGAAAGGATCAACGCGGCCTGCATAATTGTGCCTACGCTTTCCGGTAATACTGCCCGGCTTGTAAGCAAGTATCGTCCGCGTCAGCCTATAATAGGAGCTGCTCCGAGCGACAAAATCCGCCGCCGGATGTTACTGTATTGGGGCATTGTTCCGCTTGCGGTACATATTGAATCTGACAGCGAGGCAACCATTCAGGGGGCGCAGAGCGCGGCCATAAAAGAGGGGTTTATCAGGGTATCGGATAAAGTGGTGTTTACCGCTGGTATTCCTGTTAATTCGCCGAACACAGCTAACACGATACGTATCAATGTGATCGGCAATATACTGGGACGCGGGCAGCGCGGTTTTGGCGGACGTTGTGCCGGACGTATCGTAAAAGCGAATACTCTTAGTGAGGCTTCTTACGTGCTGCGTAATAACGGCGGTGAAATATTGCTTACCCACACTCTTGACAGTTCGTTCACGCCAATAATCAGAATCGCCAGCGGCATAATTGTTGAGGGTACGTCCGAATTCTCACGTTCCATGCTCAAGATGATAAACCCGAATATCGTTTACATCTCGCAGGTCGAAAAAGCCATGAGCCGTATTGAGGAACATTCAACAGTTACGATAGACGGTGACGAAAAGATAATCTATGAGGGATTGATAGAATAAGTTATCAGACTCACTTAGGCGTTGGTGGACAGGGCTTTCAAATTTGTGAATAATTAAATGACTTGATAGTGTCGAGAATTATCTGGAAAGCGTTTTTCGTCTCCGCTTCAACGCTAAGGTCAACGAATTGGTGTATAGTACGGCGTGTTTCGCGCGCCGCAGATTGATTTGGAGGTAAAATGGCGAAAGTAAACGCGTTATCGGCCTACCGGCAGACAAGGATAAAGACGGCTAGTCAGGGGCAGCTCATCATAATGCTCTATGATGGCGGTATCAATAGTTTGGACAACGCTCTGGAATTGCTGCGGCACAGGGCGGGAAATGGGAATGACCCATCAAAGATAGAGGCGACGGGGAAGGCTATTATAAAGGCGCAGGAAATTATAACGGAGTTGATGGTTTCGCTTGATTTTGAGCAGGGTGGGAAAATCGCCGAAACTCTTTTCGCTTTATATACATGGTTTAATAAGGAATTGCTGGAAGCTCATGTAACGCTGGATGCGACGCGTATTTTGGCTGTTCGGAATTCTTTGAATGATATACGCAAGTCATGGGCGGAGATTATCGCCGGAAATGCCGCGTCGAAAAGGCCGGACGCCGACGCCGGCATAAATATCGCAGGTTAAACGCTAATGACTGATAAACTACCGACGGATAACGTCCCTATCGCGCTTTCCAGCGAAGAAATTAAAAAACGCACCGCCGTATTGAGGCGTTTCAAAGAACTTTTGATCGAGCAGAGGCAGCGTTTCCGCGACTATATTGATGTTCTTGATAAACAAAAAGACGTGATTGAAAACGGTAGGCCTGAGGATATTCTGGCTCACGTTGAATTAGAAGAAAATGTAGCTGCCGGAATAGTAGCTGTGCAAAAATCGCTTGAACCTATGCGCTTTTTATACGAGGCCGTCTGCCCAGACACGCAAGACGGTGATATACCGGAAATAAGCGCAGCGCTTGAATGTCTAAAAAATGAGACTTTCCAGCGAGTAAAATGCAACAAAGATTTATTGCAAAAGCGCATGGTTTTAATACGCGATGAATTAAAAAATTTACGCGGAAATCCGTTTACTAAACGTAAATCAATATACGCGGAAAACCAGAGCGCCGCGCTGTTAGACATTTCCGGCTGAGAGGTCTCTGCAAAAATTTGCGGCGGACATGGTATTTTAACGCGGAAACGCGATGGAGAGGAAAAATATATGAATATCAGATTTTGTATCATTGTACCGCTAGTAGCTTTATTTTTAAATTCATGTGCTGGTACTCGGGATTCGTGGCAGACTGACGAGCGTGGTTCGGCGCTCTACACTACGGGCTGGTTTGATGACGACGGTTTATCGACTAAGTATTTAACATACGCGCGGGAAGAAAAGCTGCTTCTGTTCCCAGAAAAAAAGCGTAAGAGTCCGCGTCTGGATTTTTTTGTCGATACTCTCGACATTCTGGACGAGTCGGAGCGTAAACTGTTGCAACAGTTTTTGTATGACAATTTGAGCTGCCAAAATTATGTGGATAATCTTTTCAATAAAATTAAGACGGATTATCTGAAAATGAAGGATGATGCCGCGCGGGACCCGAGCGAGCAATACAACTGGTCGTATACGGAAGCGTTTGACGGCAGAGTTTATCCGTCGCTGTTTGTTATATCGCGGAGCCGTTATACTTTTTTTGGCGGGGCTCATGGGATGAATGAAAAAAACTACTTTGTGCTTGACAGGGATTTGCTCACAAAGGTTGAGTTAAGCGATATTTTGGCCAGCGGCGCTATTCCGGCTTTACAGGAAATGATTGACGCTGATTTACGCGCCAGGTACCACGCCGCGCCTGACGCGCCGTTGACATCAGTTGGTTTTCTTGAAGAGTCGGCAGGTGTTCCTGACAATTTTTTCATCTCGCGGGAAGGGCTCGGTTTTTGCTGGAATCCCTATGAGGTGGCGCCTTACGTCATGGGCGCTATTGATGTTGTTCTGGCTTATGAGCGTGTGGAAAATCTGCTTAATGACAGGGGCAGGGAACTGTTCAACGGTCTATAATTCTGTATTTTATTTCCGACAGGAGTTTTTCTTGTAGCAAAAGCATTTCTTCTTCCGGCGCGTTGCTTACGTGATCCATGCCTTTCAAATGTAGGATTCCGTGTATCAATAGTCGGCGCAGCTCTTCGTCTTCGTCGACGTTAAATATTCTGCTGTTTGTTTTTAGTGTTTCCAGCGATATGGCTATGTCGCCGCTCGTGTAGCGTTCAATTCCGTCTTCGTTTGTCGTTTCGCCTATAGAAAATGAGAGTATGTCCGTTGTTTCATCTTTGTTCCTGAAGCGGCGGTTTAGCTCTTGCATGAACTTATCGCTGCAAAACAGTACGGATGTATCCCAGTTTTCACACTTTAGTGTGTCGCATACCGCAGTTACAAACGTGGCGGCGGCTTCCGCCCAATCCGGCGCGGGTATGTTTTCGGAGTTTACCTCAACGCGATTCATATATCGTGGGTTAACACGCCGTCTGGTTGAAGCGCGATAAGTAGGCTTCGAGTTTTTCGGCGTGTTTTTCGGTTTCGGATAGTTTCGCTCGTTCAGCTTCGGCTAGAGCGGCGGGGGCGTTTTTCAAAAAGTTTTCGTTGTTTAGTTTTGTTTTAAGCACGTTTATGAACTTTTTGTCTTTTTCGAGTTCTCGTGTCCATTTTGCTCTGAGTAAGTCCATATCTACAGCTTCGGCTATAAACAGAAATACTTCAAAGCCGCTTCCGGCTATCGCGACAGCTTCCGTAGCGGATTGGTCGCAGGCTATAGGTGTGATTTCGTTTAGTCCGGCCAGCAGGCATATCAACGCGCTGTTTGCGGCGGTCAAATCGGGATTTTCGGTACGGATAACAGCGCGTAGTTTCTTTTCGGGGGCTATAGCGCATTCGCTTCGTAATGTGCGCATTGAGCGTACTAGTTCCCATAAAAACGCGAAATTTTTCTCGATTTTTTCCGCTCTCTCTGCATTTGCGTCTGTTTCTACCACGCCGGAAGGGTAGCGCTGCGTTATTAGTAATTCGCCTGTTCCGTGTATTTCTTCTGGCAGCTTGCTCCAAATCTCTTCTGTAACGAATGGGAGCAGTGGGTGCAGTAAGCGCAGCAGTTCCGTCAAAACGTTAAGCAGCACCGTAACGGCACGGTCTTTTTCTTGTTCGCTGCCTTGTTTGGTGGCAAGTTTTGTCGCTTCTACATACCAGTCGCAAAAATCGTTCCAGAAAAAGTCGTAAGCGTAGGCGGCGGCTTCGTTGTAGCGGTATTCCGTAAACGCGCGGGACATCGCGGCGGAGGCGCGGCGGAGGCGGCCGTATATCCATTCGTCAACGGGCTGTAGTTCCGGGTTTTCGACGAAGGTGCGGCCTTCTAGGTTCATCAGTATGTATCGGCTCGCGTTCCAAAGTTTATTAGCGAATTTTGAACCCAGTTTGAAACTTTCTTTGTCTATCAGGATGTCTTGCCCTTGTGCGCATAAAAACGCAAGGGTGAATTTTAGGGCGTCCGCACCATATTCATCGACTAGTTCCAGCGGATCTATCCCGTTGCCGAGCGTCTTACTCATCTTGCGTCCTTGTTTGTCGCGGAGTAAGCCGTGTATGTAAATGTCGCGGAACGGTGTTTTTCCGGTGAATTCAAGCCCGGCCATTATCATGCGGGCAACCCAGAAGAATATGATGTCGTAAGCTGTTACCAGCGCAGTTGTGGGGTAGAAGCGGCGAAAATCGGCACTCTCCGTATCCGGCCAGCCCAACGTTGAAAACGGCCATAACCAGCTGGAAAACCATGTATCAAGCACGTCTTCGTCTTGTTTTACCGCGCCGCCGCACTGGGGGCAGACGTTTACGGTTTCGCGGCTGACTGTCAGTTTGCCGCATTTTTCGCACGTCCATGCGGGTATCCGGTGTCCCCACCAAAGCTGGCGGCTTACGCACCAGTCGCGGATGTTTTCCAGCCAGTGTTTGTATGTATTTTCCCATTTTCGTGGGTAAAAGACGATCTCTCCGCGCCGCCATGCGTCAAGGGCTTTTTCGGCCAGCGGTTTCGTTTTTACGAACCACTGTTCGGACAGGTAGGGCTCGATTATCGTCCGACAACGGTAGCAAACACCAACCGGATGGCTGATTTCTTCTTCTTTGACTAAAAAGCCGCCGGTTCTTAGGTCTTCGACAACGGCTTTGCGGGCTTCCAGCATCGACAATCCGCGGTATTTGGCGGGGACTTCGCTGTTTAGTTTGCCGTCTTCTGTGATTATGTTTAGTGCGGGCAATCCATGCCGTTTTCCTACCTCCCAGTCATTGGGGTCGTGGGCGGGGGTTATCTTTAGCGCGCCGGTGCCGAATTCGCGCTCGACATAACTATCCGCCAATACCGGTATCGTGCGTTCTGTGAGCGGAAGCGTGAGCATTTTTCCGGGCAGCTTTTCGTAGCGTTCGTCTTCGGGATGGACGGCGACTGCCGCGTCAGCGAACATTGTTTCGGGGCGTGTGGTAGCTATTTCGACATATCCGCCGCCGTCCGCCAGCGGGTAGCGCACATGGTACATCTTGGCTTTGACATCTTCGTGTTCTACTTCGTCATCGCTTAGAGCCGTCCCGCAATTTGTGCACCAATTCACGAGATATAAGCCTTTGTAAAGCAAGCCGCGTTCGTACAGTGTTACAAAAACTTCGCGCACGGCTTTTGACAGTCCTTCGTCCAGCGTGAAACGTTCGCGGCTCCAGTCTACGCTTGCCCCCATTTTGGCAATCTGGCGGCTTATTACCGCGTGGTGCTCGTTTTTAACTTTCCATGTTTCTTCGGTAAATCTTTCGCGTCCTAGTTCGTGTCTATTTTTGCCTTGCGCCCGCAGTTTTTTTTCCACGACGTTCTGGGTCGCTATTCCCGCATGGTCGCAGCCCGGCACCCACAGCGCTGGTCTGCCTGTCATCCGTTGAAAGCGCACCGCTATATCTTGCAGGGTTACGTTGAGCGCGTGCCCCATGTGCAATATTCCGGTAACGTTGGGCGGCGGGATTGTTATTGTATAGGGGTTTGCGGAAGCGTCCGTTTCTTCCGACGGTTTGAAGTACCCGCCGTCTTTCCACATGGCATAGACGCGCTCCTCAAAGGTTTTGGGGTTGTACGCTTTTTCCAATTCAATAGAACGCATAGCTTCGATTAGTTTAGCCCGCCTTATCCGATTGTTCAACCATGCGCATTGAGCCATGTTAAATCTAACTATAGGGATGTTCGCCTCCTACACCGCGCCATCCCCATCTTTACATTGCTTCAATACGTCCAAAAACCTTCTGGCTTCTTTCAAATCGACTTGGTTCAGCATGACGGTGGTAACCCTTCAGGGGAGTTCTGATACATCCTCACCATGACCGACGTGAAAACCGGCTGGACTGTTCATTTCGCCCTCATGAA